>JABDJR010000040.1 GCA_013003415.1 Candidatus Eiseniibacteriota bacterium
CCCATCATTGGCATTGTGGCTCCCATCTTTTTCATTTTTCAGATGGGGTGGGAGTCGATTCTATTTAGTGTCGGGCTCGTGGTTTCTTCCATCCTTTGGTATCGCTTCTATGGCAAGTCGAGGGCCAGGCGAGACGGGGCTATTTTTCATGTCTTTGAGCGATGGGGCCAGCAGCGCGACAAGAATCTTGATCGCGAGCTCCGCGGCATCATGAAAGAGAAGGGGCTTCGGGACGAAGATCCTTTCGACGAAGTGGTGGCTCGGAGTTATGTCATTGATGCGGAAAAAGAAAGCTTTGAACAACTTGTGAAACTCGCCTCAGCCAACTTGGCGGGACGCGTGCCGTTGGATGCAGAGGAACTGGAGAGCCGGTTCTTACAGGGCACCTTGATTGGTGCCACTCCGGTGACCCATGGAGTTGCTTTGCCGCACTTGAGAGTGGTGGGGGTAGAACATCCGGAGCTTGTTTTGGTTCGAGTTCGCCTGGGCGTAACCATCCATTTATCAAGTCCCCTTCAAAAGCGTGAGAGCGATCAGGAGGTCAAAGCGATCTTCTTCTTGGTGAGTCCAGACGCCGATCCCACACGGCATTTGCGAATGCTTGCCCAGATTGCGGGTAGCGTCGATAAGGACACTTTCGACGATGCCTGGAAGGCGGCCCGTGATGAGGCAGAAATCAAGGAAGTGCTGCTACGCGATGAGCGCTATCGGAACATTGTCGTCGACACAGAGGGCAAAAGTGCAGATTTGATCGGCAAGGCCCTTAAAGACATTGTTATTCCCGACGGGGCTCTCATTGCGCTGATCAAGCGAGCGGACGAAACCGTGATTCCTCGGGGCCACACTGTCCTGCAGGATGGGGACCGCCTCACCATCATCGGAACCTCCAAGGGCGTGGACGAATTTCACCGCCGCTACGACTAGAACCGCCCAAAGCCGTCAATTCAGGGTTCAAAACGCCCTAAAGTCCGTCCTAAAGTCCCCCTTAGATTCTGTCGATTTTTCATAGGAAGGCTCCCGAGGGAGGAGCTTGTCTTATTCTGCAGAATCGAAGGAGTCCTCCGATGAACGGTGGCTTAAAGGCGTTGCTATTTGGTTGCGGATCCATGGTCTTTCTCGGGATCGTGGGCGTTGTGGTAGGTGTGATCTGGTTGGCTCAGGCCCCGGAGCCCGGTGTCAAAATGGCGAACGAAATGGATGAGTACGCCCTGGAATACATCGCCCAGCACAACATCCTGGAGCCTGGCGAGAACCTCGTCGCCTATTACGATGCCACGGTGAGCATGAATGGCAAAGAAGCAGCTATTCTTACCACCTCGCGGGTGTTGTATCATAAGAACAACGCCACCACCGCGATGGATCTTGCGGACGTTGTCGATGTTTCTCATCGCAATGAGACTCTCCTCGGAGACACGTTTGAGATCTCTTCGGTTACCGGCGAGATGATGAAAATCGAAATTGCGCCTCTCAACAACGGCGCAACGTTCAAGACGGCTCTTATGGGTGCCGTTGAAGCCAATCAATCCACGCAAGCGAATCGGACGACCGACGACGGAGTGTAAATGAATCGAGGCCGCTACCTGGCAGAACTGATCGGAACGTTTGCGATGGTTCTAGCGGGTTGCGGCGCGATGGTTGTCGACGACCTCTACGGGGGAATCCTAGGTCACCTCGGAGTAAGCCTAGTGTGGGGCCTCGTAGTCATGGCCATGATCTATTCGGTTGGGAACACCTCCGGCGCCCACATTAACCCGGCGGTTACTTTAGGGTTTTTCATCGCCCGACGGTTTGATAAAAAGCACGTGCTCCCTTACATCGGTTGCCAAATACTGGGAGCCCTTGCGGCCGCGCTCTTGCTTCGGTTTATCTTTCCCGCCCATGAAAGCCTAGGCTCAACCCTTCCTGAGCTTTCCTTGACGCGTACCCTTGTGGTGGAAGTGGTGATTACCTTTCTTCTCATGTTCGTGATTCTGAATGTGTCCACCGGGCACAAAGAAAAGGGAATCATGGCGGGTGTAGCGGTTGGAGGGACGGTGGCGATTGGGGCCCTCATTGCCGGGCCACTCACCGGAGCCTCCATGAACCCGGCGCGCTCCCTGGGACCAGCCCTAGTTTCAGGGCAGCTGGGGTCTCTCTGGTTATACTTGGTCGCCCCGGTGGTGGGAGCTTTTCTGGCCTATCCGACATGCCGTTGGATTCAGGGCGACGATTGCTGTACCGAGGACGTAAGCCCCGAGCTTACCTAGAGGAGAGAGCATGGGCGCCTCTTCACAAGTTAAAAACCAAGCCTGGAGCAAGACGTTCCTATTCTTCGGCATCGTTCTCGCCGTGTACACGGTGGCGTTTGTGCTTTCCCGGCGCATGTCTTCCATGGAAGAAGCTGAGGTCTTATCCCTTGGGGTGGCCCTCGACCTGGTGCTCCTCGTTCCAGTGGCCTTCTACTTTCTCGTGGTCCGGGCTCGGGGACTCTCGCCTTTGGCAATGGCGCCTGTGTTCCTTTTGAGTTTGATTGCCGCCTACCAAGTACTCCCTTCGAACTATCACAGTCCGCTCAAGTGGTTTGAGCTTGTGATCTTCCCCTTTGAAATGGGTTTGCTGGGCTGGTTGGGTTGGCGAGCGACAAAAGGTGCCAATAAGGTTCGCCACAGCGGAGAAGATGCTTACGTGCAGATGCAGCAGCTTTCCGAAAGCCTGGTTGGCAATAAGCGGGTAGCCGCGTTTTTAACCGCAGAGCTGGCGGTTTTCTACTACGCGCTTTTTTCCTGGCGATCCAAGCCTCACACCCGTCGGCCGGCGACGGCCGTCACCCATCACTTGGAGAGCGGTCATGGAGGCATTGTGTTTGGGTTCGTGATGATTCTCGCCATTGAGGGTTTTGCCGTGCACATGTTGTTGCACAAATGGAATCCGGTCGTGGCCTGGATTTTCACGCTGAGTAGTCTCTATGGCGTGTTGTGGATGATCGCGGACTATCGGGCGACTGTTCTGCGTCCCCTTCTGTTTGATGACGACCACATTCTGTTCCGCGCCGGGCTTCGCTACACAATTCAGGTGCCCAAGTCGCAGATCGTTTCCCTCAGTCAGGAAAAACCAAGCATTAAGAGCGGGGCCCAGAGTCTGACCTTGATCAATGCGCCCTCTCACTGGGTAACCCTACGAGAGCCCATGGTTGCCGAGGGGCCTTATGGCATGCGCCGATCTGTCTCAGCCATTGGGTTCACTCCCGATCAAACCCTTCCGTCGCTCTAGGGCTATGACCGATTCTCCTTTTTCCGCTGGCCAGAGAATTGCCGTGGTTGGTGGCTATGATCCTCATCCGAAATGGCTCGATGGCGCTACGGAACGGCTTGCGACCGTTCTCGGTTTCCTTTCTGGCCAGAACGAGTCCTTAGCCATGCTCATTCAATTTGACGAGGCGTTTTCTTGGGAAGGTAGTCCGGTTAGGTACGGAGTACTCCGGCTTCGCTACACAGGGGCCTCATGGGAGAACGAAGCCGTCTGTCACGTGGAGGTCTTTGGCTTTAAACCTAAACGGGGTTCGGCAAAGGGGTTGTGGGTTGAGTCCCACGCCATTCTAAGATTGCTTCCGTGATATGCTAGCGGTCCCTCGGAAAAAGTAAGACCGCTACACGAAAGTGCCCGTGTTCTTCATTACGAACCGGAGGTTTTATGTTCGGAATCGGAATTCAGGAAATCGTGATCCTCATTCTGGCCCTTCCTGTCTACTTCCTTCCCACCATCATCGCCTTTTACCGTGGTCACCCCAAGAAGCTCCCCATCATAATCATCAACGTCTTGTTTGGGGGTACGGTGATTGGCTGGGTAATCGCCTTCATCTGGGCTATGAAGAAGATTCCCGTGGCGGGGGCCCATAGCCATTGAGCTACGATCTGTATTTTACGGGCTCAACCATTTCACACGAGCAATTTCAAGACTACTTTAGGAACCGTCACTTCTATCAACTCGGGGACAATCAGGCGGTTTACGAGAATGAAGACACCGGTGTGTATTTCATTTTTGACTACAGCGAGCCCGAAGAGGAGTCGCAGTCCGGCTTATCCCTGAACCTCAACTACTTTCGGCCACACTTTTTTGGGATGGAAGCCGAGCCGGAAGTTCACAATGTAGTCAGGCACTTCAAGTTTCAGATCGATGACCCTCAGAATGAGGGAATGGGTCAGGGAAACTATTCCTCCGAGGGATTCTTGCGGGGTTGGAATGCGGGGAACGCCTTCGCCTACCAAGCGATGCTCCGCCAAGAAGGATCCCGGGGCGATGTCGCGTTCATGTCCAAAAAAGAGTTGCAGGCATGCTGGGAGTGGAATTTCAACAAGGCGCGGGTCCAAAGCGATCTTGGCGACTCTATTTTTGTACCGCGACACTTCTACATGCGGGTCAACGGTCAGGTGAAGTCGGCCGCGGTGTGGCCGGATGTTATTCCAGCCCTCTTGCCCCATGTCGATGTGTTCCTTGTGGCCAGACACATGTTTGCACCCAAGAGATTTTTCTTTTTCAAGGGAGAAGACATTTGCTTGGTGCCACGGGCCGATGCTCAAAACCTCCTAGATCCCTATGAGACTGCGGACTATGCCCTTCCCGCATACAAGCTAGATTTCCCAACCCCTCCGGAAAACTTCGCCTCCTTTGCCAAGAGTCTCTCTCCCTTTGCCGATCCCTTAGAGGGAATCTCGATGGATCGCCTTTTGAACCAGGAGTTGGCAGACGGGGTGGTCTAAGACCGCGGACATAGGATCGCTGGTTTCTTCACGAACGGCCTTAAATTACTAAAAGAAGGGGATGTCCATGAGAAGACGGTGGAAGAAGATCGTCTTTTGGGGACTTCTTTTAGGCTTCGTGGTCATCAACGGACTTGCCTACATGCAGGCTAAAGCCATGATCAGTTTTTCTGATTCCGGCGAGGCAACCAAGAAGCCCGAGGACTTGAGTTTTGTAGAAAAGATTCCCGTGCTGTTAACCGGAATCACCTTGCCCAGACCTGTGAATCAGAGAACGCCCCAAGATGTTGGCGTTTCCTACGAGACCGTTCAGTTAGCAAACGGGCAAGGGGAGACCTTAGACGCTTGGGTGATTGAGGTCGATGAACCTCAAGCGGTCGTGCTCCTGTTTCATGGCTATGCAGCATCCAAAGCGCAGTTATTGGAGATGGGCCGGGCTCTCCATGCCATGCAGTGCAATGTGATGCTGACAGACTTCTACGGTTCTGGAGAGTCTTCGGGAACGGGGACGACCATTGGTTACAAAGAAGCGCTGGATGTGAAGGCCTGCGCGACGTACGCGAATGAGCGTTGGCGCGATGTTGATGTTCCTCACGTCTACTATGGGATTTCGATGGGGGGCGCGGCCATTTTAAAGGCGATCGATGACGGAGCCATCGAGCCCAACGCTATCGCTCTTGAGAGTGTGTTCGACACCCTGCTCAACACAGCCTCCAACCGATTTCGCATGATGGGGCTTCCACCCTTTCCTCTGGCGCAAATGTTGATCTTCTGGGGAGGGGTGCAGTCGGGATATAACGGCTTTGCTTACAAACCCGCAGAGTACGCCAGGGCCGTCGCGTGTCCTGCTTTGGTGCTGCACGGAGCTAACGACGAACGGGTTCGGGAGGAGCAGGCTCAGCGAGTCTACGAAAACCTGAACGAGTGGAAGTCCTTCTCTTTGTTTGAGAGTGCGGCCCATGCTCTGGTGATGCAAACGGATCCTGAGCAGTGGCAGGAAGCTATGGAAGAACTTTTGGAGAAGGCCGGAACCCAACGGAAAGACTGAAAGCGCCTTTTAGAACACGTTCAAGACGCGCCGATCCCTCTCAAACTTGGCGTCGCCGGCAGCTAAGATGTTCAGGGAAAGGGAGTCCCTTCCCTTTCGTTTGATCTTGAGGCAGAACGTGGCTCGATTCACCCGTCCAAAACCATACCCGCTTCCTTGACGGGAACCTTTTGGCGTTAGTTCGAATCCTCCAAAGAGACCATTGCCGCTGGCGAACATCACCAGCACCTCATCGTCTACTTCAGGAAGATAGAAACTCCCGCGCTCCTTGCCGAGACGCTCAGCACGACTCACTAAAAACTCAAGGTCGCTTTGGTTGTGCTGCGACGTGTGATGCCGCGCATTTTGGTTCTGTTGCACATGGGTGAGTTCGTGGACAACGGATCTTCCCGAGCTAGGGCGGGAACCTGGGGGTTGCTCTGTAACTTCGAACTCCCACCCCGAGACCGAGGCGGTAGCTCGTAAGGGCGTTCCGTCGCGCTTGAACATGGTGTAGGTGGGCATGACAAACCTCCACGTGACTCTTTCGAGTTCTTTGTGTCTAAGAGGCACATGATACATGTGGCCGGAACCGGACTCCAGGCCAGATATCTGGGCCAATTTTCCCGGCTACACGCAAAATGAAAGCCTTAAGGAGTGAGAAAACAATGTCAGTAGCACGAATTACAGAAATTAAAGCTTCTTCCACCAAGAGCTTTGAGGACGCGGTCCGTGAGGGTGTGAAGCGAGCCAACAAGACCTTGGAGAACATCAAGGGTGTTTGGGTTGCCGGCCAAGAAGCCGTGATTGAAGATGGCGAGGTCAAAGAATTTCGAGTTCATATGAAGGTGACTTTCATTCTGAACTCCTAATCTGCGCTGCGCAGGGATGAGCAACGGGCCTCCGGTTTTACCGGGGGCCCGTTTTTGTCGAGTTTGGAGCTGGTGGGAGTGCGAGACTACCCTAGCGGGTTAGTTCAGATGAGCTATAGAATACCCGCATGACACTTCCATGGCTGATTGCCACCCTTCATCTTCTTGCTTTGGCCATTGGTTCGGCTGGAGTATTTCTTCGTGGACGCGCCCTCAAAACCGCCAAGGATCAGAACGATGTTCCTGCGATCCTTCGCGCCGACGACCTCTGGGGACTTGCGGGGCTACTTTGGCTCGTAACCGGAGTTTGGCGCGCCTTTTTCGGCATAGAAAAGGGTACCGAGTACTACATGGAAAACCCTCTTTTCCACGTCAAGCTTGGCCTCTTCTTGCTGTTGCTTGGAATTGAGATGATTCCGGTGTGGACTCTTGTGGGGTGGCGTTTGAAGCGACGACGCGGGGAACCGGTTGACCTATCGAAGGCGCGGTCACTGGCAAGAATCAGCCATATTGAGTTTGGCATTGTCGTCATCATCGTGTTTTTGGCCACCGCAATAGCCCGGGGCATTCGTCCCTAAGTTTTCCCTTTCGACCGGACGGGAGTGACCCGTGGCAAGCCCAACCCGCAAACACGTACACGAAGAGACCTTTGAGGTTCCCCCGGAGACCCTGTTTAAGATTCTCCATACCCCGAGCGCTATTTGCGCCTGGTGGGGAGCGGTCTCGGCCATTGTTAGCCCGGAAACCGGAGGAACCTGGGCCGCCTCTTGGGGCCAAACCGTGGATGATCCCGACTTTGTGACATCGGCTACCATGCGCGAGTTCAACCCTCCACACCGAATCGTCATGGACAACTATCAGTACTATGCGAAGTCCGGGCCCCTCCCTTTCGATGCGGCGTTTGTGACCGAGTTCGCGATTATTCCAAAAGAAAACGGAACCAGCCTTCGTGTGACTCAGGATGGCTTCCCCGGCGGCCCCGAAGGCGATGCGTTTCTTTCCGGCTGTGAACAGGGATGGAAGGACACCTTTGCTGGGATCCGCCAGTTTCTTGAGCAGCTTCCTAGTCAGCCATGAAAGGTGAGCTTGTGCAGAACGTAAGGACAGCGGCATGAGCCAGAAGCTAGCCAGCATTGCGCTGCTGGTTCGGGACTATGACGAAGCCATCACCTACTACACCGAGAGCTTGGGGTTCGAACTTCTCGAAGACACGAAGCTCTCCGAGTCTAAGCGCTGGGTTCGGGTGCGCCCGCCGGGGAGCGAGTGCTGCCTCTTGCTCGCGAAAGCGTTGGGTGAGACCCAGACCGAGGCCATTGGGAACCAAAGCGGAGGTCGGGTGTTTCTTTTCTTGCACACCGACAATTTCACCCGAGACTACGAGCACATGAAGTCTAAAGGCGTTCGTTTCGTGGAGGAACCGCGTCACGAACCTTTTGGCACCGTGGTGGTGTTTGAAGATCTCCACGGTAATAAGTGGGATCTAATAGAGCCAAGGACCTAGCTCGCTATTTCAATTGGGCATACAAGATAAGAGATTTGAACGATGACAACAAAGAACAAATTTGGACCGCAGGGCTGGACACCGGAGCGACTAGGCTCCCTTAAATGCAAGAATTACCTCGTAAGAGGTGCATCCAGAGGCACAGGATTTGAAGCATCAAAGATTCTTGCATCCATAGGTG
>JABDJR010000053.1 GCA_013003415.1 Candidatus Eiseniibacteriota bacterium
CGAGATGGGCGAAGAAATTCGCCGGGACTATGAGGGCAAGCGTGTCCTGATGGTCGGTATCCTGAACGGCTGTATGCCCTTCATTTCCGATCTTATCCGTGAGGTGAAGACGCACGTGGAAGTCGACTTCATGTCGGTGTCTTCCTACGGCGGAGGCATGCAGTCCACCGGCGTCGTGCGTATTCTTAAAGATCTGAACAAAGACATCACCGGACGCCATGTCCTGATTGTCGAAGACATCATCGACACCGGGCTAACCGCTCGTTATCTCATTGACAACCTTCAAACTCGCCACCCCACCAGCCTCGAGGTTTGCTCCTTGCTTGATAAATCTTCAGCCCGGACTGAGGAAGTTTCGATTCGCTACGTGGGGTTTGAGTGTCCCGACAAGTTTGTTGTTGGCTATGGCCTCGACTACGACGGGCTGTACCGAAACGTCCCTTACATCGGGGTGCTCAAAGAAGAGGTCTATTCGCGCTCTTGAACCAGCCACGAAGTCATCGCCATATCCTCCTTCAAGGAGGCACGCTTCTTACCATGAACGACTCCTTCGAGATCCTCGAAGGAGATCTTCTTATTAGCGATGGAAAGATCGCCGGACTGGGCAAAGACCTGGAGTGCCCGCCCGCAACACGGCTTCTGGATGTTTCCGGTCACGTCATTACCCCAGGCTTTATTCAGGGGCATGTTCACTTGGGCCAAGCCCTCTTCCGCGGTCTTGCCGAAGACAGGGTGTTGCTCGACTGGTTAAAAGACCGCATATGGCCGCTCGAAGCGGCGCACAATGCGGCCAGCGCGGAGATGTCAGCTTGGATAGGCGGCATGGATTGCCTGATGGGCGGTGCCACCACGGTTCACGACTTTGGTCTTGTCCACGGAACCGACGCTATTCTCAAGGCCACTACCGAACTTGGTATTCGCGCGGTGGTTGGCAAGTGCATGATGGATACGGGCGAAGGTGTTCCGCCCGGACTGATGGAAGATGTTTCGGCAAGTGTGGCCGAGGCGCGCGAGCTTCATAAAACTTGGCACAACACTGCGCGAGGTCGCATTCAAGTCGCCTTAACTCCACGATTCATTCTCTCTTGCTCGGAAGAAGAATGGCGAGCTGCAGTAGATCTCTCGAAAGAGTTAGAGCTCCCTCTGCACACCCATCTTCTGGAATCTGAAGAGGAAGAGATCGCGGTGCAGTCCGTACTCGGCATGTCCCAGATGGATTTTCTGGACAAGGTCGGTGTACTCGACACCGATCTACGGATTGCGCACGGAGTTTGGTTCGACGAAAACGCTCAGGCCGTCCTTCGCGAACGATCCATGAGCGTGGCTCACTGCCCTTCAACTAATCTCAAATTGGCTTCCGGTGTGGCCGATGTGGTGTTTTTGAATCAGCAAGCGAATATTCAGGTGGGTCTTGGTTGTGACGGAGCGCCCTGCAACAACGACATGGACATGCTGGAAGAGATGCGGCTGGCCGCTCTCCTTCAAACTCAAAAACACGGCCCCGGGGTGTTCAAAGCCCAAGATGCCCTAGCTCTGGCCACCAGCCAGGGGGCAGAGGCTCTGGGCTTGGGAGACTCACTAGGCAGTCTAGAGGTCGGAAAAGCAGGGGATGTGGTCGCCATCGACCTCAATCGACCGGGAATGTTTGCCAGGGGCTCCCTATATGATCGCATTGTTTACGGGGCAACTCGCGATACAATCTCCTACGTCCTTGTAGATGGAGAGCTGCTGGTGGATCATCAGGAGTTCGTCGATCTGGATATGCAAGAAGTGCTGCATAAAGGACGAGTTGAGATTAATAAGCTTTTAGAACGGGCGGAGTTTTAGTTCATGCAAAGTCGGATGATGTTAGACCATGCAGATTTTCTACGGTCCTTGCCGAAGACCGATCTGCATATCCACCTCGACGGATCCATGCGATTCCAGACGGTGAAAGATTTAGCCAAAGAGCAGGGAGTGGCGCTCCCAGTTGACAGCGAAAATGACCTTAAGAAGAAGCTGGTGTGTGGGGATGCTTGCGAGTCTTTGGAAGAATACCTGGAGGCCTTCGACATTACCCTTTCGGTTCTGCAGGAGCCGGAAGCGGTGCGCCGCGTGGCTCGAGAAATCGTAGAAGACGCGGCCAAAGAAAACGTGCGCTACATCGAAGTTCGATTCTCTCCCATTCTCCATCAGCAACATGGACGGAGCCTGGTTGAGATTCTAGATGCGGTGCTTACCGGTCTCGACGACGGGTCACGGAAGACCGGAGTTGAAACCGGAGCCATTATTTGCGGTATGCGCCACATCGATCCCAAGGTTTCTGTGAACTTGGCAGAGTTGGCGGTTGCCTATAAAGGCAAAGGCGTCGTGGCCTTCGACTTGGCGGGAGCGGAAAAGAACTATCCGGCTAAAGATCATGTGGAGGCGTTCTACACGATCCTCAATAACAACGTGAACTGTACCTGCCACGCGGGCGAAGGCTTCGGCCCTCAGAGCATCCGACAGGCGATCCACTATTGCGGAGCTCATCGCATTGGCCATGGTACCCGTCTCAAAGAAGATCCCGATCTCATGGCCTATGTGAATGATCGTCGTATCCCTCTTGAGATTTGTCTGACTTCAAACATGCAGACGGGGCTCATCGACAAGCTTGAGGATCATCCCTTTCGGTTCTACTACGACCTTGGTATTCGGGTCACGCTGAACACGGACAACACTTTGGTGAGTGCAACCAACATTACTCGCGAGTATCAGCTTGCGGTGGAGCACTTCCATCTTTCCCTGGTCGATGTGCGACGCATTGCGATCTACGGGTTCAAAAGCGCGTTCCTACCGCTTCCCAAAAAAGTGGCTCTGCTTGAGCGCGTTGTTAGAGAGACCGAGTCTCTGATTGGCGACGCGTTTGGGGAGGAGCTTGTTCCGCCGGTGGATCAGTACTAATGGAAGGGCCTATTCTCCTTGGCCTCGCTGGAGGTACTGCATCAGGGAAGACGCTTGTAGCCAGTTCGGTGATCAAGAGCCTCGGGTCCGACGAGGTCGTGATTCTCGATCAAGACGCTTACTACCGAGAACTCAACGACCTTTCTGATGAAGAGAGGGCGAGAGTCAACTTCGATCACCCCGACGCCTTCGATCGCGAACTACTGATTGATCATGTGCAGACCCTCTTACGCGGGCGACCCATCGAAAAGCCCATCTACGACTACGCCACCCATTCTCGTAAAGAAGAGTCCGTTCGCGTGGAGGGCAAAACGGTTGTGATCCTTGAGGGCATTTTGGTGCTTGAAGATCCTGCATTAAGACGGCTCATGGATATGAAGGTGTTTATCGACACCGCAGCAGACCTTCGCCTCATTCGTCGGATCCGTCG
>JABDJR010000055.1 GCA_013003415.1 Candidatus Eiseniibacteriota bacterium
TCACGAGATAGGGCGCTTCTTCAATCTCAATGAAGGCGATGTTCTCACTGCCCTTGGCCGCAGTGATGTGCACTTCGCCCGCGGGTTGCGTCCAGTAGGAACCCTTGGGCATCCACATTGGCGCGGCATCGGGATCATCGTTGTGAACGAGACCGCTAATCACCACCCCGCGATAGGTGACATTGTGAATATGAGGCGGCGACTCGAAACCATCCACAAACTTCACCAAGAAACCCGTTTCTTCGGTGCCATTGCGATCGCCCCAGAGCGTGGCCGCCTTGGGGCTGGCATCGCCACGTAATGGGTTCAGTTGCTGCCACTCAATCTCGGAGGCCATCACCACTTTGGAAGTTGGCTCGGCCGCAGCTGGCATAGCAATGAGAGCTCCCAATACAGGAACTGAAAGCAAGGTGAAGAGGATCCGTTTCGCGATAGTCATTTTATTTTTTCCTGAACGATAAGGTGCTGGCCTTCAAAACGGGCGCATTCTGCACCCAGTCGTGAATTCTAATTCTCAACCACAACTTGCCCATGGCCTCACCGCTACTTCGCGTCCCAGTTCAAAACCACATGGATCGGCTCGCTCACTTGCTTGGGCTGCGTCGCCAGCAAGAAGCGCGAATGATCGCTGGTGAGGTCCCAGGCCACAACGTTCTCAACAATCTGGAAGAGCTCCCGAGGTGTCCCCAGCGAAACTCCGGAGGCGTCGATCGTCACATCGACCGCGATCACACGCTGCTGTAGATCAAGATAGATAATCTCAGTCATATCTTCACTCATGTGCGCGTAGCGTCCGCCGTTGGTCGAGACCTGCCAGCGCGCGCCACCCTCAAGCTGATAGAGGATCACCTCGCTCCGATCGCTTTCGATGGTGTCATACAGAAGATACTTCCCATCGGGGGAGAAGCGTGGCCTGGGTCGATCGCTACCCGTGTGCTTATAGAGAAGGTTGGACTCCCCGGTGGAGATGTCGTAGATGACAAGCATGGCCCCTTCCACGTTGGAGTCGACCCAGTAGAGAACTTGGTCACCCTGCCAATCTAAGGGAGTCTTGTCATACTCGCTCGCCAGGAAGCTCTCCTCCTCTCCCGAACCATCGGCGTTTCGTATAAACAAATCCCAGGTTCCTGATTTCACCGAGACATACAGGATGCGATCACCCGCGGGCGACCAAATGGGACGCTCGATGGAATAGCTAGCCGAAGGAGTGAGACGTGAGCGAACACCTCGGATGAGATCGAGCACCCACACTTCAGGGTCTCCGGTCGGCCCAGGAAAGGTGGTAGCGGCTTGAGTCGCGTCGGGGGAGAGGCGAAGATGGTGAAAGGCGTAAGTGGTAAACATGGGCGCGGCATCCACCGGAGTTTTGGTCAACTCACCCTCCCGATTTGCCCAAAGGTAAGAGGCGTCCGGCATGTTCCCAGAGCCACGTGCAAAAACCAGCGTGCCTTCTTCCGAGGTCGAGAACGACCCGTACCCCGTGTTGCGATTTATGAGTACTTCGTCGGCCACCACAAAAGCGTCTCCCGTGACTTCCAGTTTTTTGGCATCGAAGGGGATGGCAACCAAATCCGATTCCTGCATCGCTAGAATATGACCCGAAGTGGCATAGGTGGCGCTGGACGCGTTGGGCACCAGGCGACGAGGTGCGCTACTCCCGTCGATTACCCCCAGGTACACGCCTCCGAATTCGGCCAGCGCATCTGCATCGTTGGTCCAGACCGTGAAGAGAAAGTGTTTCCCATCGGGAAGAGCGTGCGGCCAACGATGGCTCGCATCGATGACGTTGGGGTCGAGGGTGGTGGCTGGACGCGCTTCACCGCCGGCGGCATCGACCATCAAGATGGGTGAATTTGAACTGGGCGAAAAGAGGATCTGATCCGTAGTCGTCCAACTGGCCCCGCGCGGAACAAAGGCTACTTCGCTCCCCACGGTTTGGAAGCGCCCGGTGGCAATTTCTAATCGCCGGATATTTTTCCCCGTGAAATAACCGACATGGCGACTGTCCGGCGACCAGAAAGGGAAACGAGCCCCGCTGGTGTTCTTGATAGGCCGGGCCTCGAAGCTATCGATGGGACGGATCCAGAGTTGTTCGATACCGGTGTCATCGACCATGCCATAGACAATGAGCTGGCCGTCGGGCGAAATCACCGGAGGGCTCGACTCATATTCCATGAAGTTCGTGGTGCCGGGGAGGGGAATCGTGAGGCGTTGCGAGGTCGTTCCGGTTGTGGTGTTCGCGGTGTTGCTGCTCCCGAAGTAAACAAAGGCCAAAGCCGCGAGAGCAAGGGCAGCAATCGACCAGGGTAGAAGCCGGCTAAGGGTCGACGAAGGCGCCGCGGACCCAACCGCACCATGAGCCTCCAAGACTTGGAAGGAGTCGGGATCGGCGATGTAGTTCTCCCACATGACCCTTGCCTCACCGATGGACTGAAGCCGTTGCTTGGGATCTTTTTGTAAGCAGCGACGAAGCAACTCGACAATGCGGGAAGGGAGATGGGTTGGGAGATCTTCCCAATCGGGTTCGTCTTTCAACACCGCGGCCATGGTGTGGGACAGCGTTTCCCCGGCAAACTGCTGACGACCACTGATCATTTCAAATAAGACCACGCCATAAGACCAAATGTCGGCCCGGCGATCGATGTTGGAACCCACCGCCTGTTCGGGCGACATGTAGGCGGCCGTGCCCAGAATGATGCCTGCTTGAGTGGCCATGGCGGTGAGAGTTGGAGACTCGGATAGGTCTTGGGGTGTCTTCTCTTCTTCGAGCGCCTTGGCCAGACCAAAGTCGAGAACCTTCACATGACCTTCGGCGTCGAGCATGACGTTGGCGGGCTTCAGGTCGCGATGGACGATCCCTTTTTCGTGAGCGAACTCGATGGCCTTGGCCAGTTCAAGACCAATGCGCGCCGCTTCGTCCACGGGAATGCGGCCACGACTGATGCGATCTTGAAGCGTCTCGCCTTCGACCAGCTCCATCACCAGGGCCATGCTGTCGCCATCTTCTTCCAGCCCGTAGACCGAGGCAATAT
>JABDJR010000064.1 GCA_013003415.1 Candidatus Eiseniibacteriota bacterium
GTACTAAGGATACCCGTTAGCTCCTCCTGTTCCAGGAATCGAACCAAAGCTTGAGCCCGAGCCTGGCCTTCTACGGTCAGGCCCGGGTTCTTTGGATCGGCGGCGTCGCTCTTTGCTTCTTTCTCCGCGTGACGCAGGAGATAGTAAACAGCGTCTTCAGCTTGAGAAGTCTGTGCGGCACAGGAAAAGGCGACCAGCAAGAAGAGAACGGCACTCACGCTCCGGATCACTTGGAGAAGCGCTCCCCGTAAGCATCTTCGCTAAAACCAACAAACATTGTCTTGCCGGTTCGGATGGAAGGCGCGCGTAGATTCCCGGATGGCCCGATCACGGCTTTTTGAAACTCGGCGTCTTTTGTAGAGACCTTTTTCATATCGAAGGTCACGACCTTCTTGCCTTTCGCAACGATCACTTTGGTCGCATCCTCAAAAACCTTGGCCAGATCTTTGGGCCCAAACTTTTCCTTGCTCGCATTTACCGTTTCACGAACGGTAACGTCCACACCTCCCAAAAAGGTGTCGGCACGTTTGCAGCTCGTTCATCCTTTGCGGTGGTAATACCAATCTATCTTCTTTGCCATAGAAACCATCCTTGATCTGAAAATCACGTAACCTTAGTGAGCGATTCCATCTGAATCGCATGGCTCCTTAGGTTAACGCACTCTCAGGGAGGCTGTCAGCAGAGGACCCCGCCCCTCCCCATGTAACGCAGGCCCACCACTTCGCCTATACTCAGTTTCATGATCAAAACCCTGTTCGCCCTGAGTCTTCTCCTGAGTGCCATCGTAAACCCCGCCCCAGGCGAGGCTGCAAACGCCAACATTGTTATCGATGGCATTTTTGCGGACTGGGACCGTGTCCCGCTCGCCTACGAGTTCTTGCACGTTGCCTCAACCGATGAGCCTCCCTTGGTCACCCATGTGTGGGCCTCTTCCAATCGTGATCGGCTAGCTCTCCGCTTTCAACTCTCCTCCGAGGTGCTCTTGCAGGGCACCAGCCAACTCGCTTTGCATATCGACACGGACAAAGACGTGAACACCGGCTCCGAAATAGACGGTTTTGGCGCCGACTTTTCCTGGTTTTTCTCCGAGCGCGAAGGGCGTATCCGAGTTATGGGAGCTCCGCTTCGAATTTCTCAAAGTGATATTGGCCTGCGCCAGGCACCGGTGATTTCGGCCGAGGAGTTCGAGGTCTCTCTCGATCGACAAATCAGCCTGGCCGGCGAACCCTTCCTCCCAGGTTCGCACATCAGCTTTTCTCTTCACGAGTTTCGCGACGACGAACTTGTGAGTTCCACCGGACGCATTGACCTAGAACTCTCAGCCATGGAGCCAGAACCACCAAAAATCGGAACGATGGAAAAGGAGCCCGGGCACCTGCGAGTTCTCACCTACAACGTGCTCTATGACGGGTGCTTTGAGCGTCCCCTTCCCTTTCGGCGAATCATGGACGCTTTGGAACCCGACATCATTAGTTTGCAGGAACTCTACAAACACTCGACCCAGGAAACTCTGGAGTGGGTTCAGCGCGTGTTACCAGATTCCGATTGGCACGCAGCGGGCTTTGGGCAAGGGGTCATTCTTTCCAAATACCCGGTGCTTGAATGGGGTCCTATCGGTACCCAGCGACGGGGGGCTTGGGCCATTCTTGAGATCCCAGATGGGAAAATGGCGGTACTCAACCCTCATCCTCCCTGTTGTGGAAACGACGCCGGCCGGCAAGAAGAGTACGACGCCATGGCGGCTTGGATTCGGGACGCACGCGCTTCGGGGAAGTTGGATGAAGAAACCGCAGTGGTCGTTGCCGGCGATGCCAACCTCGTGGGGGATTCGCAGCAGTTGGACACGCTACTGAACGGAGCCATCGTCGATACCGCAACCCACGGACCGGTGGCCGCACCGGACGGGGACGGAACGAGCCTTGCCGATGCAAACCCGTATCATCTTTCCGGGACCGAGGCGTATACCTGGAGAGACGACAGCAGCGAGTTTTCTCCGGGGAAACTAGACTACATTGTGTATTCCGATAGCGTGCTCGGCGTGAGCAACGCGTTCATTTTATGGACGCCTGACTTACCGGAAGCTGTGTTGCGCGAAACTCGTTTGGAAGCCGATGACACCAAATTGGCCTCGGATCATTTACCGGTGGTGGCCGACTTCTATTTTCGAGCCGCCGCCTCTTCCCGCTGAGCGAGGTTCAGTAGAAGTAGTCTCAGAATCTTCTGCTGCTCGTCCGAAGGCACTTGCTCCACCGCCTTAGCTAAGGCGCGCAGAGTTTGAGGGCTCCGACTGCCTTCATCGGAAATACCATGCTCAACCTGAAAGTCGGCCATGGCTTGGGCGGTGGCTGAATCCCACTCTCCGGTTCCGTCATCGACTTGATGTCCCAAGGCCACCAGCATCGCCTTAAGTAATACGCGTTCTTCGTAAGTAAACCTCTCCGGCACCAAGCCTTCGTCTTGAACCTCAATTTGGTCCGGACTCGTCACGATGATCTGGGGTTTTCCCTTGTAGGTTTCGATTCTTCCCGTCACGCAGAGCTGCTTGTCCGCATAGAGCTTATCCGGAGGTACTTCGAATTCCCCGAGGGACCTTCCCCAAATCACGACCGTGAAGGACTGCTCCGGGTACTGCCGGTCGAAGTTGATAAAGGTGGGTTCTCCACGAAGACGTGAGAAATAGGCGGTTCCTGCCACCGGCCCGCAAACGGTGACGGTCTGTCCAATGAAGTGGCCGACTTCGGTAGTGAGAATCGATTCGGTGACATCGGACTCTTGGGCCGGAGCCCGGGTCGGCAGCGACAGGAAGATCGCGACCACAAGCAGGATAAGACGGGTTGTGGGACGGGGCATGGATGCCTCCCTGAATCTGAGCCGCAGAAGCCACCGGGCGGGATGCGCAATGGACCCGACTCACTCTAAAACAGGTTAGCCCACCTCGCCTCGGTTGCCAATCTTTTGCCCGGTTAACCCTGGGGCGATGCGACTCGAACTACCCGAAGCGCTTTGCATCCTGTTGGAGGATCTTGAGTAGAAGCTTCAGAGCCGGACTGGCTTGCTTCTTGTAATAGGCCGCGACCCGCAACTTTGGAAAGCGCAACAGAGGCAACGTCCGAAGCCCTTTGGAGCGCGGCGGGAGATTAACGCTGACCCCCACCCCCATGCCACTTTCCACATAGGACTCCAAGGAACTCAGATCGGCGAGTTCGATTTCAGGCAGCCAATGCTGGCCCCTGCGTGCGAGTTCAATTTGAAACAAATCGGACAGTGGTTCCC
>JABDJR010000080.1 GCA_013003415.1 Candidatus Eiseniibacteriota bacterium
GCGTTAGGCATGGCCAGCCACTTTGAGGCGGCCAAAGGCGCCTACCTGATTCGCGATTACCGAAGCGACCAACCGCGCCAAGGTTGCATCTTTGTTCAAGGAACGAGCACCACAGCCAATATTGTGAAGCTTCTCCCCGAGTTGGATAAGCAGGGATTGAACGTAAAGTTGGTAGCCGCGATTTCGCCTCAGTTGTTCCAGCTGCAAGACGAGGCCTATCGGAAATCCATGATTACCGACGCCGATCGCTTCGACTCCACCTACATTTCGAATCGCTCACGGCGCGTCACTTGGGACTGGTCTTTAAACCCGCTCTCCAACGAGTATGCACTCACGAGTGATTTCGATGATCGCTGGCGGACCGGTGGCAACTTGGACGAAGTCATTGAGGAAGCTCACCTCTCGCCCGAGTGGTTGTTGCAGGGAATCGAGCGCTTCGTGAAAGATCGGGAGAAGCGTTTGGCGCGGATGAGTGATTTGGTGAACGCCGCCAAGAGCTAGGCGCGGGCCTGGCTATTCGAAAACAGCTTGGGCGAGGACGCGGCGACAAGACCAATCCAGACCACTCCGGGAAAAATGATGGGCGCAAAGGGAGACTCGTAGGTCGCGTAGGACAGAACCGCGAGCAACCTCGGGTGATTGATCAACAAGGAAAATATCTCACTCCCTAGTTTCCCAGGATCAACAAAAAGATCGATGGGAACCCCGGCTATGTTCTCGACAACCGGAATGTAGAGGCGAAAACCTACGAACCCCAGGATGAGCAACGTCCCCAATCCCAACACAATCAGCAGTCGCTTCCGGCGAAGCTTTGAAAGCAGAAACAACGAAAAGAACAAAACAAAGGGCGACACCACCAGAGCCTGCAAACTCACAGGGACGGTTAAGACAGGGGCCGGGTTTTGGGGAATGGGGTAGCGTCCTTTTACTTTGATGGCGCTATCAATGGGGTAGCCAGCGTGAGGGAAGGGTTCTATTCGAGTGTCGAGAAACGGCCCCAGACTCAAGTAGCCGTCGACCGCGGGCCGCAAGGGCTTCACCAGCACTTCTTGTAAAGGAAGCGGGGCTGCAAACACGACATAGATGAGGGCGACTAATACCACCCGAATGAACAAGGACCGTTTTGACATCTATGCCTTTGTCGGTTGAATTGCCTTCCGCTTCAGAGCCCACTGGGCCCAAAACAGCCACGCTCCGCCCGCGAGGAGCAAAATGCAGATTGGCCAAAGTGTGCCGTGGAAGAAATCGAAGCTTCCCGGAATCTCAGCCCCCACCCAATACAAGGAAGCTATGCGCGCCGTATTGAGGGCCAGTAGCAGGACGATGCCTGCCACGGCCCCCATCAAACGTTTTCGAAACGCCACCGGAAAAGCCACAACTGCGGAGAGGAACAAGCCTATCGGTTCTGCGGCGTCACACCCGTTCCGCACCGCAATGGAGTATTCCGGAGAACTTATGTTGGAACCGTTGGTCACGACCGATTTACCCAGAATCTGGAGCAACCCGCCCGCGGCCTGAGCACTCCAGGCGAACTGCCAGGGATTGAACACCGAGCCCGCCCAAGGCGTGGCCAGGAATGCATAAACCAACACCACCCCCATCGCGAATATCGCGACAAACTTATAGGCGCGTTTTCGAGCCGGTTTGGCCGAGGCGTGTTTGGGTTTGGACTTCTTCACAGATTCACCCGTTCGATCACTAGGCCAATCGTTTGGTGATGAGAACCGCGCCTCCACCTAAGAGCCCCAGTGCCAGCAGCGCTTTCGCCCACGCAGGGAGAGGAACTCCGGTGCCCGGGGTTGTTCCCGTCTCGAGAATGTCTCCCGCAAGGGAGGCCGAAATGGGACCGTACTCAGTATCTGCGGCCGTATTCATGACCCCGGTAACCAAATTGTTGCAGGGGATGACCTGCGAAGTTCCCGTGCTTCGGCCTGAAGTGCCTGGCCACGGAGCGCCAGCAAAACTAGCGAAGGGGCCGGTGGGAGCCGCGCTTATCTCCAGGACATAAGAAGGGCTACTAATAGGGTAGTGCATGGCTACCGTAGGCATGCCGCACCGGCAGGTATTCTCGCCAAGCAGGAAAGTGGCTCCAGGTGGGGCCTGAGCGGCGTTTAGGAATCGGTTACGAAAGGCCAGGGCATCTGTCCCCTCACGCAGATCTACCGCCCACGGCCCGCTAGTGACGGTTCCAAACGATGTCGTCCGGAAATAGGCTGTTACAACAGCTCCAGTCTCACCATCGCTTCCACCGCCAAAACCAATGATTTGATAGCGAGAACCTGGCGGAATACCACAGGACGCAAAAAGTTCGGTAGGAACAAAGGTGAGAAGAAAAACAAGGGCGACCAGCGAAAATGGGCAAGACATAGTTAGCCTGCGAGACATTGAAACCTCCATATGTTGGGACCGGTGAAATCACGACCATGGAGAGACTGAGACCTTAATTCTCAGTATGGTTACGATTAACGTATGCGACAAGAGGCAGGTTAAGTTTCTTCACAACCAGCACGGCGTCGGATTTGATTCAGGTAGCCAATGCAGCTAATTCAAGCTGTCCAACAAGCGAGTGTCGCGATTCGCTTCTTTGCGCCGAGCACAATCATGCCTTCGATTTTCGCCCAGCGCGGTACCCGCGATCGTAGGCGCGGTTCGCCAGCTCGGCGTAGTGCTGCGCATCGGTGTCTGTGGCGCAACTAAGCAGCGCCATCCCGTTTTCGTCCCGCACCACGAACTTGCCGTCTTCTTCAAAGACCTCGTAGGGCTTTTGTGTGTCGGCCATGGCTAGTCCTCAATCCGTCGACGATCGGACTTTGTTTTGCTCCGTCGCCGTTTGTCGGCCAGGCGCTTTTCCTTCGCGGCTTTGGAAGGCTTGGTACGTTTCCGTTTCTTAGGCGGAGTAAGAAGTGTCTCCAACTTCCCTCGCAAACGAGCTAATGCATCTTTCAAGTTTCGGTGTTGCGATCGCTCTCGTCGCCCAATCACCACCAACCCACTGGGCCGGTGATACAGACGCACCGAACTCATGGTTGTGTTCTTGTGCTGTCCCCCCGGGCCGGAAGACTTAAACACCGAGATGTTGCACTCGTCTTGAAGTTCATCTTGCGATTCGGGGAGTTTGTAGGTGTCGCGCAACTCAGCCGGGGTGATGCGAGTTTTCATTACTTCAAACCGTCTTCTTGAGGCCAGACTTCAAGCATTTCCAAAACCGCATTGGTGTGAATCTTCGCCGTGTCCTCAGCCCGAACCGCATAGCCGCCTGCTGTGGTAGCCACAACCACCGCCCCCACTTGCTTCGCCGCTTCGTACACCATGCGATCTCGAGCGCGAAGCCCATCAAAACTCAAACTCAAACCACCCAACTGATCGGCATGATACGGGTCGGCCCCAGCTACATACTGAACCAAGTTGGGTTTCTGGTCGTAGATCGACTTCGCTAGTCCCTCATCCAGCTGCTGGAGATACTCCTCGTCACCCATGCGGTCACGCAGCCCAACGTCGAGGTCGCCCTTTTCTTTAGGCATGGGGTAGTTGTTCTGCTGGTGCATGCTAAAGGTGAACACGCGATCTTCCCCCTGAAACATGCGAGCGGTGCCGTTTCCCTGATGCACGTCTAAATCCACAACGGACACTTTCTCCACCCACCCGGCTTTCAAAGCAAATGCCGAAGCCACTCCAACATCGTTCAAGTAGCAGAAGCCTTCCGCATGACCCGGATAGGCGTGATGAAACCCGCCTCCAATGTGAAAAGCTGCCCCACAGCCCAGCGCCTCGGCGGTTGCCGTAATCGTTCCGTCGACCGCGGTCAGAAACCAATTCAGGATCGGCTGATCCAGAGGCAACTCCGAGCGCATGGTTTCCTGGGTCTGCCGAAGGTTTAACAGGTCATCGAGGTAGTCCTTTCGATGCACAAGTTGCAGCACCTCCGTACCGTAGGAACGAGGCAACAGAAAAGCCTCGGGCTCAAAAGAACCCGAGGCCAATAACTGATCGCGAACCATCCCGTACTTCTGTACGGGAAAAACATGCGCGCCTATGTCGGCTCCGTAGCTTGGGCTATAAACCAGAGCCGGCACGGTATGTCTTACTGAATAACGACGTCTTGGATCACGACCGGGCTGGTGGGCTTGCTGCCGGCACCAACCGGAACTGCACAGATCGCGTTGACGACATCCATACCCTCCATCACCTCGCCAAAGATGGTGTGTTTACCATTGAGGTGTGGAGTAGGTACTTGAGTGATAAAGAACTGGCTGCTGTTCGTATTGGGACCGGCGTTGGCCATGGCCAAAAGACCAGGGCGTGAGAAGGTGAGGCTCGGATCGGTCTCATCTTCAAACTTGCCACCCCAAAGCGAGGAGCCGCCACGACCGGTGCCGGTGGGATCGCCACCCTGGATCATGAATTGCTTGATCACGCGGTGGAAGGTAACGCCATCGTAGTAATCTTTGGCGGCAAGGCCCTTAAAGTTAGCAACCGTCTTCGGGGCCACTTTTGGGTAGAAGCGAATTTTGACATCGCCCTTATTGGTCTTGATGACCGCAACTTCGGTTTCGGGACCGGGGTCACCGTCCATGGAACGCTTCACGAGAGGGCTGGAAGCCTCTTTCTTGGAGTCCATCTTGGTGTCGGCCTTCTTGGTGCCGCTGTCCGTGGCCGGAGTAATTCCGGTGCGATCGGTGGTTTCACCATGATCACCATGATCCGGGACGCCGTCGCCATCATGATCGTGGGGAACCGGAGCCTTTTTGGTGTCTACTTTGGTATCCGTGGCCGCCGCATTGTTGGCCGCCGTATCGGTCTTATCTGAGTCTTTGCTGCAACCAGCGAGGGCAACAAAAGCCCCCATCAAAATCGTGAATAAAATCAAATTCCAACGCATGTTTTTCCTTTCTTATGAGACCAATCAAAAATCTCCCCTACCCGGCGGGAGGTCTGATCTCGGCCGACTATTCTACGCGTGGAATCGCCGCCGATCAACCTCGGCTCGCCAAAGGCGTCTAAGAACCCCCAGACTGAGCTGTTTTCGCGAATTTTCGAGGCTTGGATTCTGTAGAACTAGGTTTGACGGGGGTTAGGCCTTCGTAGACAATCCCCCCCAAGCTCAACGAAATGGGAGGAGCATGTACACCTTAGATCTGAGCGGCAAGACGGCCGCCGTATTTGGCGTTGCGAATCGTCGTAGTTTGGCCTACGGAATTGCCAAAGAACTCGGGAAAGCCGGTGTCCGGCAGGCGTTTACCTATCAAGGGGAGCGTTTGAAAGATAACGTGGCGAAGCTGGCCGGCGACTTCGAAAACTCGATGCTTCTCGAGTGCGACGTCACCAACGAGTCGCAACTGGAATCGACCTTCTCACAGATCAAAGCTGAGTTTGGTCATCTGGACTACTTGGTTCATAGCGTGGCCTTCGCCCAAAAAGAAGATCTTGAAGGTGATTTTGTGAACACCAGCCGCGACGGATTCCGCACCGCCCTTGAGATTTCGGCCTACTCCCTAATCAGCATGACCCGCTTTGCGAAACCGCTCATGGAAGGTCGCAAGGGCAGCGTGGTCTCGCTTTCCTATCTTGGAGCCGAGCGCTCCGTCCCCCACTACAACGTGATGGGAACGGCAAAGGCGGCGCTGGAGCAAATCACGCGACAACTCGCCTCTGAGCTTGGTGAGTCGGGCATCCGCGTAAACACCATTTCTGCCGGGCCGGTGAACACGCTATCCGCTCGCGGCATCAGCGGCTTCGGAAAGATCCTTAAAGTCTATGAAGAGCGCGCTCCCCTGCGCAGAAACATCACCCAAGAAGAAGTCGGAACAGCAGCGCTATTCTTGCTTAGTGAAATGGGTGGTGGCGTGACCGGAACCACGCTTCATGTGGATGCGGGCTATAGCACCGTAGGGTTGTAGGGCTCGGCTGTAAGCCTTTGAGCTGCAGGGTTGCAGCGTTTTAGGGTTAGCTCTTCACCAAGTCCGGAAACATCTCCAAAGTCTGATCATCGACTTTGCTCTCGGGGAGCCAACGGAAGCTCTTCCGATGAGCTCCGCAGGGCCCAAGCTCGCGAATCGCTTCGCGATGCTCCTTGGTGGGATATCCCTTGTGGTCTGCGAACCCGTAACCGGGGTAGCGCTTGTCCAGGCGTTTCATGAGGGCGTCGCGGGTGGTCTTCGCCAAAATGCTCGCGCACGCAATTTGGTAGAACCGCGCATCTCCCTTAACGTGAGCCTCTTGTTCCATTTCGATGTGAGGAATGCGGCGGGCATCCACCAAAACAAGCTCGGGGGCCGGAGCCAAGCGACTCACAGCTCTGCGCATGGCTCGTAAGGTCGCCTGGTAAATATTGACTCGGTCAATTTCACGAGGACGGGCGATTCCTATCCCAAAACTCACCGCCTGCTCGCGAATAGCAATGGCTAGAGCTTCCCGCTTTTTCTCGGAAATGCCCTTGGAGTCAAAGACATCGTCGAGCTTGGAATCGACGGGCATCATGACCGCCCCGGCTACCACCGGGCCCGCCAAAGGGCCAACTCCAGCTTCGTCGACCCCCGCCAACCATTGGATGGCTCGATCACGGTACACTTGCTCAGCACGGATGAGTTGCCGAGTGCGCTTTTTCCTCTTTGAACGGGGGGTTGCCAGCTTTGCCATCGAGGCTCATCCTAGGCATCAGCAATCATTTGGACAAGGCCTAGCCCAGGAATTCTTCATGAAGATCTACACCAAAACCGGAGACGCAGGACAAACAGGACTTTTTGGCGGCGACCGAGTCACCAAAACACACCCGCGACTCGAAGCTTACGGAGCACTCGATGAGCTCAACGCCCATTTGGGACTCGCCATCGTCTCCTGTTCCGAGGAAAACGCCAAATACCTGAAAGAGGTTCAGTCTCGGCTCTTTGATATTGGCTCCCACTTGGCGACGCCTTCCTCGGCCACCAAGGCAAAAACCATTCTTCCTCCCCTGGAAATCGAGTGCATCGAGATCATGGAAAAGAAGATCGATGAGCTGGAAGACGACCTCCCCCCCATGAAGAACTTCATTCTTCCGGGTGGCAATGAGCTTGCGGCGCGTTTGCACGTGGCCCGGGCGGTGTGTCGGCGAGCGGAGAGAGCCGTGGTGGGCATGAAATATCAGACCGAGATGCATCCTCTGATCATCCCCTACCTGAATCGCCTCTCGGACTACCTTTTCGTGCTTTCTCGAGCTGCGGTGATCCAAGCCGGAGACGAGGAAATCCCATGGATCCCCAACAGCCCCAAGTGCTAGCCACAAGACCCCA
>JABDJR010000083.1 GCA_013003415.1 Candidatus Eiseniibacteriota bacterium
GATCGATACTGGTGTTGAATTGATCGACTAAAGACAATCCGTTGTTTTGCAGGTCTAAAATGTCGACACGATTGGCAACATAGTTCACCGCATAGACAAAGCTCCCGTCGGGGGTCGTGGTCATTCCTCGGTATCCGCCGGTAAGCGGAAGGGTGTTTTTGAGCGGTCCGCGATCATCAAAACGTCGCAAAACGCCGGTCCCATCACCGGACACAAAACCTTGTCCCGTGGGAAGGGGAGCGACTTCACGGACCGTCACGCCACTTTGCAGGGTTTTAACAACGTTTTCTCCCGTCGCAAACCCTAGGACGGCAACGCGCCCGTCGGTGGTTGCGGCGTAGGCTTCGTCAACATCGGCAGCTACGGAAATGTCGCCGCGGAAGAGAACACCCGGATGGCTCCACTGCCGAAGCGAGGTTCCAAAGTTAGGACCGATGCTTGCATCGATAAGAGTGACTTGAGTGGCGGAGACAACGAGAGCTTCTGAGGTTCCGGGGACGCTAACCACGCCCCGTGGGTTCTCCGGGAGGTCCTTGTCCGAAACCACAGTAGCGAATTGAGCGCTCGCGTCATCGGCATCGATGGCGCGAAGTCGGGGTTGGGTTGGGCCAACCGCTAAGGCGTGCGAACCACCAGGGAGCATCGTGACACCAACCGCTCCGCCGCCCAGCGTTACCGGAGTAACGGTGGAGAAGTTGGGGCTAGAAGGTTTCGCATCGACGATGGCTACACCGGTGCTGGTTGCGATCCATGCGTAGTCCCCGTCGGGGGTCATGGCCAGTTTTCGAACATCGGCACCAATCGAGATGTCGCTGATGAGATTGGCCTTGGGGGCCGGGGCTGGAGGTACAACCGTGAGCTGGAGAATGTTGGAGACAGGTTGTCCCGCAACGAGGACCGAGACATCGCCGGAAACAGCGCCCTGAGGAACGATCACAAAGACTTGATCCGGCGAAGCTGAAAACGGTTGAGCCGAAATGGCCGCGCTGGAGTTTGAGCCTGCCAGGCCGCTTGCTTTTGAAAACCCATCCTCAAAGTCGACCGAGATATCGGTAACGTTGCTACTGAAGCCAGTCCCGCTAATAACCAAGACGCCACCCTCGGGAACTTCACTCGGCGTAACCGAGGTGATGCTGACCGGCGGTTGTACTTCGGTGGTAAACGTCACCACTTCCGCACTGGCCAAAGGGTTTCCTGAGAGGTCGCGAATGTCGGGCCCGACCGTCCAGTTGTACGCCTGGTTGTAACCAAGTGCTTGCGAAGGGGTGAAGACAAGTAAGGTCCCGTCTTCGAGAATCGCGGCCGCGCCACCCACTGGCGTTCCCAGGGTTGCGTCGGTGAGAGAAATATCTGGATTCGAAGCGAAGTAGGCCTTGTCGATAGGCTCCGAGAATTCCATGGTAAGTGCTGTGGTAATGGGCACTCCGGTAGCAAGGTTTTCGGGGTTAGAACCGGTCACCAGCGGTGCCGTTCCGTCGACGTTCAGAATAATATCGCCGTCGGTGCGAGGGCCGGTGAGGGGGTCCATGACAAAGCCGGGGGCCCCGAAATCGGAATTGTTCTCGGAAGCTTCATCCCAAAACTCGGCCAAGAAATCGGTCTCGGCGGCAGTTCCCAGTTCCGCATTGATGTAGCTGGGCAGCAAGAAGTTCACCTCAGCGCTTCCGTCGAGAGGTTGAACCCGGACGCGGAAGGATTCTGGAACATCGTAGAGTCGGTAGATGCCGTCGGCGTTTGTGGTCGTCATGCTCAACGTGTCGCCGGTAGCACTCGAGATGGCAAAGACGCCCGCACCCACAACCGGTGTGGTGCCGTCGCCGCGAAAGATCGTCCCCTCAAGAGTTAGGCTAAGGGAAGGTTGATCGTACAATCTCTGGGCGGCGGCCACGTCATCACCTTCTAAGGTCACGGCACCGTTTCCAAGAGGCACCACGTAAAACATGGTGGAACTCTTCACAGAACTATGGGAGATGCCAAAAAAGTGGCCAAACTCGTGGGCGGCCACACTCGCTAAATTGTAAGACCCAGGAGGGCCCTGTCCCTGGAAGGTTTCGAACGTGAACTGAAGCGTGTTGAACTTCATGTCAGCGTCGATGATTTGACCCGGCCGATAGAGAGTTCCACCAATGGTTATGGTATCCACCGCCGAGGTCACGGGCGTAATGGCGAGAACACCCGGCAGGAACCCGGAAGGGTCGCTAAAGGAGATCGAGTTCACTTGGTCGCCGCCCGCAACCACTGCAGGCCCAGACCGTGTGAAGTCATCGCCGCCCGTGAGCGGGCGGTTGGCGGCGGTCAACCACTGGTTGAATCCGAATTGGAGAGCGTCAAAATCGTCAGGGCCCTGAATGGAGGGATCACCTACCGCATCGGTTTGATAGGAGAGGGGAAACTGAGAGTCGTCCCAGTAACGAAGAGCACGGAAGCTTCCGCTTTCATCTTCGCAACCATCCCCATCTTGGTCCACACGACCTTCGGCAGCGGGCGCGCCCTCGAAGGGGCAGCTATCCGCGGAATCACCAACCCCGTCGCCATCACCATCCGTGTCAGTCTCTACAACCGTGATCGTTTGGTTCAGAGGAACCGACCCAAGATCCTGAACGATGCCACTAGGCCAGTAGACTTCGACGAGCGCACTCGTGGCTGATCCAAAGCCAAACTCCACCGGCAGCGAGTTCTGAGAAAAGCGACCCGAATTGCTAAACACTTCACGATTACTCGGGGACTCGTCCGGGTCGGCTTTCACCCGTGCGCCAAAACCTGATCGGTTGGATTGTGTCCCGACCAGCTTCACCTTGAGCCAGTTCTTGGTCAGGTTATTCTGGAAAAGACGGTTGGGTTCAGGCGGTGTAGTTGCGAGGTAAATATCCACATCGCCATCGTTATCATAGTCGGCGGCGGCTGCGGCTTTGTTTGCGATCCCCGCATTGGCCAATAGGGGAGGCGTTACGTCCGCAAAGGCACCGCCTAAGTTCTCGACCAGGCGGTTGCTCGTGAAGGAACCAACAATAAAAATGTCTTGTCGCCGGTCGCTGTTGTAGTCGAGCCAGAGACCCTGCCTTCCTCCGAAGTTGAAGAAAGCAGGCGTGATGTTGGTAAAGCTTCCGCTACCGGCATCGTTACGGAACAAGTAGCAATTCAGACTGCCAGTGATAAGTAAATCGGGATAGGCATCGCCACTCGTATACCCCCAAGCAGCGGAGTTCACATTACCCGAGCCGGAGAGCGTGCCTAAGTTCGATGGAGTGATATCAGTAAAAACCCCTCCACCATCATTGCGAACCAACGCTCCGGGCTCGGTGTTCCTTACGATATAGACATCGGCATCACCATCCTGATCGAAGTCCGCCCAGGCTGCCTGGAAGCAGCTAAAGTTTGTTGCAAACGCAAGGGCAGCCGGCGTGACGTCTACCCACGTGTTGCTGCCGTCGTTACGCAGCAACACGGATCGTGCACTTGCAGAGAGCATGTAGAGATCCAGATCGCCATCGTTGTCATAATCAACCCAGGAAATACCGCGATGGTTGATGCCGGCACTGTCAGAAATCTCAGGACTAGACACGCTTACGAATCCGCCCGCCCCGTCTCCAGTGGCTAAGCGATTTGAGTTGGCGCTCATCACGAGGTCTAGATTGCCGTTGTTGTCGTAGTCGCCCCACCAACCTCCAACGATGCCGAGCAGTCCCGAACCGGCTAACTGGCTATTCGCAACTTCGGTGAACGTACCGTTACCATCGTTTCGTAGAAGTTGGGCGGGGAGGTTGAACGTAGCGATGTAGATGTCTTCGTCACCATCGTTGTCGAAGTCACCCCAACTTACGCCTTCGGACCCTGCCGCGCCGACAGCGGCGGCAACAGGATCTGCAACATCCACCCAAGGCTCAACCATGGCGAGTGTGTATTCACCAGGAAGAAGGTTTCCCACATTCAAGTCAACCGTGGCGGTGAATTGATTAACTGTGATTCCATTTGTAGGAACGACTTCAAAGTTGGCAGGGCTTCCCACGGGCCGACGTATCAGTGCTAAGGAAGAGGTAGAGAAGCTGTACAAGGTTGCACCGGCCTCTTCAGCATTGAAGAACAGTAGTACCGTTCCGCCTTGGAACCCCTCATCACTCACTTGGATTTCCCACACCCGTGCCCATCGGGCGGCGTATCCCACGGGCAGATTCGTGCTGACCTCCGAAAATATTGTGCCGTCGTGACCAAAGATGATGTCGTCGCCGTCATCGCTCAAGAAGCCGGTGTCGGTTATATCTAAACCTGTGTTGAAGTCATCGAGCGCGCTTTGGGTTTGTCCGGCCCATATGGCGGCAATGTTGTTGTTGTGGGTGAGGGAAGCTAGAGGCGCGTTAGAAACGGTCCAGCTGGGATCGATGTCTTCTACGGCCACGGTCGTTCCAAGTACGCCATCGTTGGTGTTGACGGGGTGGAGATCCTCGACGGTTTGGCCAGCCCCTTCATTCAAGCCCCAATAGGAAACCACGGCCGGCTCAGTACCGTCGAAGCTGAACATGAAGTTTTCGATGGCTTGCTCGCTGAGGGCGGCATTGAAAACGCGAACATCTTCGAGGCGGCCGACGAATTCATTGCAAAGGCAGGCATCTCC
>JABDJR010000095.1 GCA_013003415.1 Candidatus Eiseniibacteriota bacterium
ACACGACTCCCGGCATTAAGAACAACGGCATCTTCTTCTCCCGGGCAACGGCTCGAGGCTCTATCGGCTGGGCCTTAGGGATTGCCTTCACCACCTTTTACGTCGTGCTCTACTGGTTCCCGGCCAATCTTGAAGGCGGTATTCGCCTCATGGACCCTCTGTCTTACGCCCTAGCGGGGAAGGCAGCAAACCAGTGGTTCCTTTACGGCTTCCTCTACACTATTTCCATGATCATTTTCGGGTTTCGGATGATCATGAAATACCGGCACAACCGTTACCAACTGATTCGAACCGTCTCCGTGGTGTTCTTTCAGTTGGGTTTCGCGTTTCTTATTCCGAACATCCTCATGCTTCTCAGTCAGCCCGAGTTTTACTTCAGTTACTTTTGGCCTCTAAAGCCTGACTATCTCTTCCCCGACACGGTTCGTTATTTTGTGGATCACCCCGGAGGCCTAGGTCTATTCATGATCTCCTGGGGAGCCGTCATGATCTTTGTGGCCACTCCAGTGCTGACCTATTTCTTAGGGAAGCGGTGGTACTGCTCTTGGGTTTGCGGTTGTGGCGGGTTAGCAGAAACCGTGGGCGACCCGTACCGGCAGCTGTCGGACAAGTCTTCTGGCTCCTGGAAGGTTGAGCGGTGGCTCATTCACAGCGTGCTCGTGTTTGTGGTGGTCACCACCAGCGCCCTCTGGATCAATGAAGCAACGAGCGGATCTATCTTTGGGAGCTTTTCTCATGAGGCACGAAAGACCTACGGTTTCTTGATCGGCGCCTTCTTCTCCGGCGTGGCCGGGGTGGGGTTCTATCCGCTTTTGGGAAGCCGTGTGTGGTGTCGTTTCGGCTGTCCCATGGCCGCGATCCTCGGTTTCTTCCAGCGCTACTGGTCACGTTTCCGCATTACCACCAACGGTTCCCAATGCATGTCTTGTGGAAACTGCTCAACCTACTGCGAAATGGGAATTGATGTGCGTGCCTACGCTCAGCGCGGGGAAAATATCGTGCGCTCTTCTTGCGTGGGTTGCGGCGTTTGCTCGGCGGTTTGTCCCAGGGGTGTTCTAAAGCTTGAGAACGGTTCCACTCACAAAGATCGTTTCCCCGGTGCCGACAAACCGGTGAGCGCGTTTTTGGAAAGTCTGGGACTCAAAACGCGCACGAAAGGCAAGGGCCCCTACATGACCTAGACGATGTGACCTAAGCGCATCGGTCTGCTCGTCAAAAAATAAAACCTGAACCGGGATCGGATGGCCGCGCAAAGATTCCCAAAAGGCGCACTTCGTCGGCCCCGGTGTTCTCAATACAGTGGGTCTGGTTCTTAGGAAGAAACACACAAGAGCCCGGCTTGAGAGGTGTCGAACGATCGCCGGCCCACATTCTTCCCACTCCTCTCAAGATCACAATCACTTCGTCGAAGGAGTGCTCATGGTTAGGGGCCCGTCCCGGAGGAATTGCGCCTACGAGTTGAGTGATGCGATTGGAGTTTTGCCTGCGATCGAGGAGAACTCGGTACCATCGTTCTCCGGAAGTCTGTGACTCCTGTTCCCAAAGTCGGGCCATGGGAGGGATCTCTGAAAGAGATTGGGTGTCGGTTTGAGGTTCGGTGAACTCGGTCGGCCTAGGTTCCGGATATTGAGAACTGACCAGGGTGGCCGGGGTCTCATCATCTTGTCGGAGACAAAAAGCATGGTGAGCCGGAATGAAGTAGGCCGTGTCCGCCTCTAGGGGGTAGGGGTTGCCACCAATCCAAATGATCCCGCGACCTTCAGTGCAGAAGAGGACATCATCGTTGGGAATGGGTGAGAACCCGGGAGAAAGGCCGGGGTCGGCCTGGATCATGCGAAGGGAAAGGGATTCACCGCCTTCCTTGAGGCTGAATTGATCCCATACTTTAGTTGTGCCTGAATGGACGTAATCTCCTTCCGTGAGATCACGAACAACACAAGCACCATGCAAGACGACCGCCAAGTCTCCCCCTTGTCGCGCGGCCATTGCGCAGCTATTCGATAGTGATACATGGCGATTATACTTACTGGCGGTTGTAGGGGAATCCTGCGTAGAAAAAAAACGAGTAGTTTCTTACGATCAGATTACGCCCACGCAGAATTCGATCAGGTAAACAAGAATCGACGTCACTCATTCAGAGATTTCAAAGCTAAAGACGAGTTCTACTCGAGCGGGTCGGGGGAACTTTTACATGGGCTTGAGGTTCATGAAAACAGGAACAGACGTGTCCGAATAAACACGGGCAACCTTAGATGTGCGAAGAGTAGACCTTTTTAGAAAAAGCATTGCGGCCAAGAACACAGATTGAGGAAATCATGAAGACCACCATCGTTGTGTTGGGAATGTTCCTATTGGGGGTCTTCGCAACGCAAGCTAACGCCGAAGAAGTCAACGTGGCGCCACCAGGTAGCAAGATTCCCGGCGCCATTACAAACCTCGATTCCCTCCTTACCAATCCAGCCGACGGCATGGTGGTGAACTTCGCTCCCGGTGTTTACGACCTCCAACCGGTTTCCTACACAGAAGAGGATTGCGGTAACTGCGAGGCCGAATCAACTCAGGTCACGGCTACGCGAGGACTCAAGATCACAGGACGAGGCATTTGGTTGGTTGGACCTGAAGAGGGTCAGGCTGTCATCCGAACCCGGGCCGGATACGGGATTCTTTTCGAGGACTGCCGCAGCTGCCAAATTAATGGCTTAACCATCACCGGCGGGGTGCGAGATCCCGATCCCAACGCAACCGATGCTGCCATTGTGGTGAAGCGCAGCCAGGTGACCATTTCCGATTGCGATATTCAGGACAACATTGGTGATGCGGCTACGGTGAATCGCGTGGTTGTGGGCATCATGGGAATTGCGGGACGAGAACGTTCCAACATCATCGTGCGAGACAACAGAAT
>JABDJR010000097.1 GCA_013003415.1 Candidatus Eiseniibacteriota bacterium
TGTAAGGCTTGCGATAATCCTGCATAGACCAACTTGAATCCAGCCAGCCGGAGAAATCACCGTAGTCCATGGTGGCGTGCACATGGTCTTCAACCTCAGCCGAATACCAGCTCTCCATTCGGGCGTCGACCGAATTGGGTTCCCCGAGAAGCCACACCAGGAGATCGACTCCGTGACAGGCAAACTCGTTGACCACGCCACCACCGCCTTTGGCGGCTTTACGCATGAAGCGCCAGCTCTTCTCGACCTTGCGAAGGACGTCGCTCGAATACTTCACGGAGCCGAAGTTCTGGATAGGCCCGAGAACCCCGGAATCGAGAATTTGCTTGGCCTTCTCGAAGGTAGGAGCGTAGCGGCAGACATAGCCCACCTGGCTCTTGAGCCCACGCTTCGAAACCATGGCGGCTACTTCTTGCGCCTCGGCGAGGTTCGTCGCCAAGGGCTTTTCAACAAACACGTGCTTCCCCGCCTCAACGCAATCTTTGGTGATTGACGCGTGAGAGCCCGTGGGGGTGGTGATGAAGACACAGTCAAGATCTTGCTCTTTGAGCATTTTCTGATGGTCGTCGTAAAACTCAACGCCCTGGATGAATTTACCAAGCGCGTTGTTCATAAACTTCGAATTGTCGCAGGCGGCCACCCAATCTACTTGGGGATGGGTTCGAATGGCGGCGGCGTGAACCAGTCCCATTTTCCCAAGCCCGACAATTCCGGTGCGTATTTTTTTGTCCGACATTAGCCCTCGATCATTTCCACGTTAGCGCGAGGCACGGTGAGTTCGCCATGGCCGTCGACCTTGGCTTTGAGTACACGCACTTTGGCCTCGCTCTCCAAAGGCTGTAATTCGGGGGGCATGTCCGTAACGATGCCCAAGTTTCCAAACGCGGGTTGGCGAATCAGGCGAACGTTGCTGCCAACCTGTAGACCACCCTCAAACATGTCTGTGGTCGTGGCGTGCCCCTTATCCACGTCCAAGGGCACGAGAATCTCTGGGCGCATCACGCCGGCTCGAATCTGAGTAGCTCCGTTGACCGAAACTTTCTCGCCCTCAAGCTTCTTCAGTAATTCAAAAGACTTCTTAGCGATCCCAAGGGTTCCAAAACCCTCCGTGACCACAACCGTGACTCCAATCTCTTCGCTACCTGTAATGGCAACACCCAAATCGAAGCCTAAGATGCGTTTGAGGTCGGAGTCGGCAATGCCGCCGGCCACGATACCGATGGCGCCGGCATCCCTCGCTTTCATGATGAGATCGTAAGATGCGTGGGAACCGACCACGATGACGTGACCCTTCACGTCTTTGATTTGATCGGGAGTCATTTCCTGGTGAGGATCGGAAACCAGCACCTTGAGCGTGCCTACCCGCTCTCCTCCAATGCCAAAGATCCCCTGAAGGAAAGCGCCATGGGATTCAACCATGACTCCCTCCCCTTCCATCACTTCCGTTACTTTGCCATCGATATAAGCCAGCACTTCAACCGGAATTGGGGCCTCGCGTAGGGTAACCTGCCCCGTGACTTCTGAGATATTCTCAATCACCCCGGTGGTATTCGCTTTGGCGCTGGATTTGAACAAGCCGAAGAAGGACTTGGCCATGGCGATCACTTCACCATTCTCCACCGCGTCCCCCTCATGCTTCAGCATGCAGCTTTTCACATCTTCCGGCGGCAAACTCAACATGTTGGCGACGTTCACGGTGTGAACGTTGCCCGGCAAGGCTGTCTTGGCAACCACATCTTCGGCTTTCACCATGTCGCCAACCTTAACCACCACTTCACCTTTTAGGGGCAAACGTCGCATCTTGTCGATAATCGTACTTCCCGTAACGCGCAGTCCGGGAGTATAAGCGTGAGCCATTCTCTTTTTCCTTTCGTCCCGGGTTAAACCATGGCCGGCTCGGCCACCTCACGGGGATACATATTCAAAGCTTCATTCCAACGCTTCAGAAGTTCTACACGTCGGGATCGATCTTTAGGAATCTCGAAGGGTCGACGACCGCGCGCATCGAGCACGATGCCAACCTCGCCACCCTTTAGGGTGCGGGTCACAGGCTTCCCTTTACCAAGCCCAAGATCGAAACCCTTAGTCGGTTCGATGACCGCCTCGGCGACTTCGCCAACGCCCAAAGGAATGAGCGCCAACTCCCCGTAGCTTAAGGAGCGCGTTTCGGTCTTCCCTCCCGGGAGAGTGATGGTCGCCTTCATCATGGGTTGACCAGCCTTGCCGGCACCCCAAGGCGCGACCGCGGTGCCCAAACGAATCATGCAGTCTTTCTCGAACACCTCGGTGGCCACTTCCGGGTACTGCTTCGACAGCACACCCAACTGCGGCATCATGAAGATCGAGTCGACGGCAAGCTCGGTGATGCCTTCGGGGAGGAAAGCATCGAGCATCATCAAAAAGGACTGCTGACGACGAGGAGCG
>JABDJR010000098.1 GCA_013003415.1 Candidatus Eiseniibacteriota bacterium
ATCGAAGAAACCCGCGAAGCACGTGCCCTCATGGGGGCCGGCATTCTCCATCATCTTCACCAGAACCGGTATCAGCCCGAGCTTAAGGCGGGCATTCTGGAACGCATTCCAAAGAACCTGGAACCCATGAATCACACCGTCGTGCTTGAGGCCTGTCGACAGTTCGGGTTTGAAACGGTTGAGAAATCAGGCGAAGCAACCTGGTATATCGAGTTTGGGAACAAGGCCTTGATCGATTCGCTTCCCGGTGTCCTCGGCGGAAGCCGATGGATGGGAACCTTCGATCGTGAAGAAGGCGTGCGACGGGAAAACATCGACTTCTTTGCTGCCGGTCATCCCCTGGTGGAAGGCATCCTCATGGAACTCGAGGACACCCACCGCGGCGAAGTAGCCCTCCTTGAGGTACACCAAGCCCCCGAAGAAGCGGCTGGGTTCGTGGGGTGGTACAAAGTGGGCGCCTTCCTCAAGCCACGGTGCTTTGACCTGGAGGGAAAAGCCCGGCCCGATTGGGAGATTCTCTTCGACTGCGACGCTCCCAGGTGGAAGCCGGCACGCGCCAAAGACTGGGGCCTCGTTCCTGAGGCGATGCCCCATTGGGATCAGCTCGTTCGAAACGTTTTCGAGAAACACGTCGACCTCGGTCCACTCATCGCAGCCGGAGCTTTTCGACTCATTCCCATGCCGCGCTAGGCAACAATTTAGTATCGCCCACCACCAAGACATTCAGGGTTCCGCTGGATGGTATTCCGAGCAACGGGTATCATGTTTTCGGGATTCAAAGAGATGAGTAACCTGAGGGGGTGATTTGTGAAGAGGCGGTTTTTGCTTTTTCTGGTCGCGGCTCTGGCTCTGGCTGGCTGCAAGGGCGATGAGCAGCTCGACAAGTACATGGATGCAGCGTCAAAAGGTCGATTGGCTCAAATACCAGCCGCCGATCTCGTGTTCGTTTCCCTAAAGTGCGCGACTCCGCCCGGAAACCTGCCTCCTCTCGACGGCGGGCAAGTCTTTGGACGCAGCGGAACCACCGTTCTGCTTACCATCCCCAAACGGTCTCTACCCAAACTTCGCGATGTGACGCAGGTGCAATCGGCAGTGGTTTGGGGAGGTAGCGAAGAAGGAAAGCGCCTCGATCCGGGTTTGCGGGCACAGCTCTTAGGCGCTCTGGATGAAAACCCGAAACAAACTTCTTCGGTCCCCATGATCGCCACCTTTCGAAGCGAACGCAGCGACCTCGAGGCCCAGCTCCAAGCCATGGGCGCCGAAACTCGCACCGTTGCCGGTCGTGTGGTGACCCTAGACGCCACCCCCGAAGTTGTCTTTTCCATGATCGCCATGGACGATCTTGTGAACCTGACGCGACCGCGAAAACTTAACCCTCTCTTTAAAAAGTAACTATGTTGAAGGACACCAAACTGGTCCCCCCGACTCTCGGCCTGCTTCTCTTAGTAAGCCTGCTGGCTACGCATGCCCACCACTCCAACCGGGACACTGCGAGCTCCTCGACTCCGGCCTACCAACACGATCCCGTTTATCGACCGGCTCTCGATGAAGCTCGGTCCGAGACGTCGATCGACCCGCTTTGGTTGGGAACACCTTCCTTTGACGGCCAAGGCATACTGGTTGGCATCGTGGATACGGGCATCGATGTGAATCACCCGGATTTCACGGACCCGGAAACAGGTTCCCGTATTGTTGGTGTTTTCGATCGTGGGGACCCCACCGGTCCACCACCTCCAGGATTCGTGACCGGGACCTACTACACCGAGCAAAACATCCAGGATGGCCTCGTGTCTCAAACCGATGAGAACGGACATGGGTCCATCCTTGCCGCGATCGCAGCCGGAAATGGCGCGTCCTCCAAAGGTCTCTATCAAGGTGCGGCTCCCGCGAGTCAAATCTTGGTGGCCAAAGTTTCACAGGACGCAGAAGGCTCCATGCCCGAAGCCTGGGTTGTTGACGGTGTGCGTTTCTTAGTCGAAGAGGCGGAGCGCCGCGGCCAACCCATTGCCATCTGTCTTGGCTTTCAATCTCAAATGGGACCGCACGACGGCGGAACGTCGCTGGAACAAGTGATCGAAGATCTAACCGGACCGGGTGTCATTTTTTGCGCCCCCGCCGGCAATCAAGGAAACGCGTCGGTCTCCGACCAAGCCAGTGCCAGCACCGGAGACTTTACGCTTTCCGTGCAAAGCTATACGCCCACACCGGGAACCGGACAGGACTTCTTTGCCGTAGGGATCTGGGTCAAAGAGACCGGCTCCCCGAGTGTCCGTATTCGAAGCCCCTTTGGTTTTGTGTCCTCCACTTTCGGACCCGGGTCTCAAACCACCACTGAGACCGTCGACGGCCGCCTCTTCGTGGCCAATCCCGCAGGCACAAATCCCCTGAACGGCGACCAGCTCATTCTGATTCAAGTCGATGACGAAGCGGGTGATGCTCCCGGTTCAGGAAATTGGACCTTTGAAATGAGCGGCGGTAGTGGCTCAGCTTCGGCTTGGGTGTATGACGCAAGTATGTTTGTGGCTTTCCCCGAGAGCGACCATTCCGTTTCCATTGCGCAGCCTGCCACGTCGCCCTCGGTGGTTGCGGTTGCTGGATACAAGACGCGAAACGACTGGCCGACGAAAACAGGAACCACCACCTATCCTCCGCTGTCCGACTTGGGGCAAACGGACCTGGGTGACCTCGCTCCATTTTCCGGTCGCGGCCCCACTGCCGACGGGAGAGTAAAACCCGACCTAGCCGCCCCGGCTACGATGATCGGGGTTGCCTCCGGCGATGCCATGAATCCCTTTGGCGTCGATCGCCAACTCCCGAGCGGCTCCTACGTCGCCTACGAGGGAACCAGTTTGTCAGCCGCCCTGGTCACAGGCACCCTGGCACTGATGCTGCAAAAGAACCCCCTCTTACAACCACAAGAAGCCATCGCCATCTTGCGTTCCACCGCCCGTGCCGACAGCTTTGCCAACCATGGCTTCTCGCCCACGTTTGGAGAAGGCAAGCTCGACGCCCTGGCCGCGGTCACCCGCGTTCCCTTTGGCCTCGGCGGTCCCGGCGACCTGAACTTTGATGGAAGCCTTACGGTTTCCGATCTCACCCAAATGGTGAACTTCGTGGTCGACCCTGAAGGACACCCTCTGTTTGGAGATGCGCGTTTGCGGGCGGACATTTACCCCGCCGAGTCGGGCGACGGGTTTGTGAACGCTTCCGATCTCGCGCGCTTGGCCAACTTAATCTCCAACGTCCCCGACACTCCCGAGACTCTGTCGGAATCCGTCGCCGTGTCTTTACGACAAAACTCGCCGTTTGAATTCGAGTGTCAATTCTCGGGCGCCGCCGTACGCTCGGGGCAGTTTGAACTTCTAGGATCCAGCCAATGGAAAGACGTCGTTGTCACCTCCGATTCAGACATCAGCTTTGAAACACGCGTCCTCGAGGATCGCTTGCGAGTGGTTTGGGTTTCCATCCCGGAAGCTCCCAACGTTGTGCAATTCAAAGTTCAAGCTCAGGGCCAAGAGCACGCTCGAATGACCAACCCCTGGCTGGCCGACAACCAGGGACATCGGCTTTCTATTTTGGCCGACACCTTCGAACCCAACGACACCTTAGAAGAGGCCTACGGTCCTCTTCAGTCCGCCGTCACAGTGGAGTCTTTCATTAGTGTGGAGGGCGACAAGGACTACTACTACCTCGATGCGCAAGCCACGTTCCTCACCATCACGCTCACGCAAATCCCCGAGGGTGCCGACTACGACATCTTTGTGGTCGATGATCAAAACAACATTCTGTTTTTTTCGGACCGCCCCAGCACGCTCGACGAAGACATCGATGTGGCTCTAGGCACCGAGGGCCGTTATTGGATTCGTGTGGAAGCAGTGGCATCCGAGATTCTGTTCTCTGACACCGACGCATACTTACTGACGGCAACCTTTGACCCGGCAAACCAACCGCCAAAGGTGACCCTACTTGCCCCCAACCAAGGCACGTTTCCGGAAGGGTCGCAAACCGAAGTACTGTGGACGGCCTCCGACCCCGAGGGCGACCCCCTCAACTACACCGTTGAATTC
>JABDJR010000128.1 GCA_013003415.1 Candidatus Eiseniibacteriota bacterium
CATTTACAGCACCGATGGGATCGTGGTGAACGCAGAGTCTCGCACCTTGGTTGCCGACCTCGACGTGCGCACCCATCGACCGAGCCTCCCCGAAGACGGTGGCAGACCCGCCTTCACCAACGACCGCGTCTTTTATGTTTTGGAAACCGGATCCCTCCTCGCGTTTGACAAAGGCTCTCTAGCACGGACCGATTCAGTGGGGCTGGGTGACGACGACTACTTTGACGATCACATCGAGGCGCTGTCGATTGGTGATCATGCGCTTGGCTTCTTTAACGAAGAGGCAAACCTCGTTCTCTGGAGAGACGACACCGTAGTCCCCGAGAACTAGAAACCTCAACAAAGCTCAAGCCGCAAAGAAAAAGGCCACCCCGAAGGGTGGCCTTAACTCAAATCCTATGAAGCAACGCTAGTTGTGCGTGGTTTCTTTCCAATCCCGAAGGAAGTGGCACGTATACCCGTTGGGGTTTTTCTCCAGGTAGTCCTGGTGAAAGTCTTCACCGGCAAAGAACGGCCCCGCTTCAACCACCTCAGTAACGATCGGGTTGTTGTAGTGCCCGGCATCGTCGACCTGCTTGATGACCCGGTGCGCAGCTTCTTTTTGGGCGTCGCTGTGGTAGAAAATGGCCGATCGGTACTGGGTTCCACGATCGTTCCCCTGCCGATCCTTCGTGGTGGGGTCGTGCATACGGAAGAACCACAGGAGCAAGTCATCGTACGTAAGTCGCTCCGGATCAAAGATCACCTGAACGGACTCGGCGTGCCCTGAAGTACCTTTCTTCACATCGTCGTAGGTAGCGTTCGGGACTTCTCCCCCGGCGTAACCCACTTCCGTGTCGATCACACCAGGGATCTCACGAATAATGTCTTCCATGCCCCAAAAGCATCCGCCGGCTAGCGTGGCGGTTTCGCGCTTTCCTGAATCCATAACTTCATCTCCACCCTTCTCAAATAAGCCTGCCAATTCGGTGTAACCTTCGGCCTTCAAGTCTTCAGCCGGTACAAACCTCAAGGCAGCCGAATTAATACAATACCTTAAACCGGTCGGTTCCGGGCCGTCGGGAAAGACGTGCCCCAGGTGAGAATCGCCGTATTTGGACCGCACTTCTACCCGGCGCATACCGTGGCTCTCGTCGACCACCTCAACAACGTGGTCGCTAACGACCGGTTGGGTGAAACTTGGCCAACCCGTGCCTGACTTAAATTTGTCTAGAGATACAAAGAGCGGCTCGCCCGACACCACGTCGACGTAAAGTCCCGCTTTCTTGTTATCCCAGAAATCGTTGAAGAAGGGGCGCTCGGTCCCGTCCTCTTGAGTAATCTTATATTGGCTGCCGTCTAATTGTTTCTTGAGCACCGCTTTGTCGGGCTTTGAGAAATCAGTCCATGGACCGCTTAAGGTATCAAAACGCTCCGTGGTTCCTGTGGGGCCGGCTTTCGCAACCGACTGCCCCGAGCCCTGCAAGAGGCCCATCCGACCGGTGGCCAAAATGGCGACCACGATGACGGCAATCAGGCTCCATCGTAAAACAAAGTTTTTCATGTCATCCTCTCTAACCTACAATCGAGCAGACAATTAGCTAGAATTTAGCACGGATTTCAACCCGGTCTCACTAGCTATACGGACCCTGGGTAAAAGGGTGACCAGAGGTCAGATTCGATGGGCAAAGGGTAAAAGAACCCATGCTATCGTTGCCACTCTTCTATCGGAGGATAATACGTGCAGCTCGACTCAAAACTTCCCCATGTGGGAACCACTATTTTCTCGATCATGTCGCGCATGGCGGCCGAGTCGAACGCCATCAACCTATCTCAAGGATTCCCCGACTTCAACGCTCCCCGAGAACTCCTCGATGCGGTCACCGAAGCCATGCTTTCGGGCCAAAACCAGTACGCACCGCAAAATGGCGTTGAGGAACTCCGAGTGGCCATCGCCAAAAAGTCCGAAGCGATTTACGGGGCAAACTTGGACAAAGACCAAGAGATTACGGTTTCCTCAGGAGCTTCCGAGGCCATCTTCAATGCGGTCACCGCGGTGATTCACCCCGGAGATGAAGCCATTCTCTTCGACCCCGCCTACGATTGTTACGAACCCGCGATCCGCCTTGCCGGCGGGGTTGCCAAACGCATTCCCCTCAAGTTTCCAAGTTATGACTACGACTGGGACCAAGTGCGCGACACCTTGTCTCCCAAAACGCGACTGATCATGATCAACTCTCCTCACAATCCAACCGGAAAGATCTTACGGGACCAGGATATTGAAGCGCTAACTACCATTGTTCGCGATCACGACTGCGTTTTGATCTCCGATGAAGTCTACGAGCATATCGTCTTCGATGGTGAACCTCACCGAAGCTTTCTCAAGTACCCCGAGTTGCGGGAGCGTTCTTTTGTGATCTCCTCCTTCGGGAAAACGTAT
>JABDJR010000131.1 GCA_013003415.1 Candidatus Eiseniibacteriota bacterium
GCGCCGTCATAGGCGACATCGAGCCGATATCGAGCCATCACACGGCTCGCCATAAAAGAAGAAAACCAAGAACGCCCAACAGCACGAGACTCCAGTCGGGAAAACCAAATTGGAAATGGCGAAGGTAGAGGCGTCCCTGATCGGGATGATAGCCCCGAATTTGCATGGCGGTGGCGAGGTCGTCCCCGCGATGAACCACGGAAAGGATCCAAGCCGGGAGCATCGCCTTGAACGCTCGAAACCGAATCTTGTGATGCGAGCGGAGTTTCTGAACCTGAAGAATGCGCTCCCCCTCGTCTCGCAGGGTGCCAATCATGCGCATGGCCAGAGCAATGGGAAGAACGACCTGATGCACCAGGCGTTTCAATCCCGGCCAAGCCCGCACCGACCACTCCAAGCTGGCGAGGAAATCCATGGCGTCGACATGGTGTACGGTCCAAGAGGAGATGAGGATAAGGTTGGTGAGCCTTAGCGTTTGTCGTAACCCGATCGCAAGGCCTTCTTCCGAGGGTCGAAACCACCCTAAGGAATCGGGACCAAGGCGTTCCCCTGGAATAAGAAAACCGTTGGCAACCAGGGTGATCGCAGCAATGACAAGAATGGCGCGAACGAAACGCCAAAGAGAGAGATCGGTTCGGGAAAGCACCATGCCAAGAATGAGAATCGGCAACGAAACCAATAGCGCGCCTGTCTCGGCCAAGCAAACTCCCACCGTAAGCAAGAGTCCTAAGGCAACCACCGCCCGCGGATCAGCTCGGTAGGCTCCCATCAGAGGTAGCGCCTTCCTAGGCCCCAGAACACAAACACGAGCCCGCCCGTCACCCACAGAATCCAGTCACCGTAGCGAGCATAAAAAGTCAGCTCTCGCCCCAGCTCCACCGGCACAAGCATGCGAGCTTGAATGAAGGTCGTGCTGCGCTCGCGGACGATCCCGTAAGGGTCGATCACCCCGGAGATTCCCGTGTTGGCCGCGCGAGCCAGACCCATTCGATTTTCGATGGCCCGTAACACATTCATGTAGAAGTGCTGGGTGGGCGCCGCAGAGTCCCCAAACCATTGATCGTTGGTGAGGTTGACCAAATACCGCACCCCCTCCCGGCTCAACTCTCTGGCCGGACCGGGAAAAATGGACTCGAAGCAGATGAGAACTCCGAAAGGTTGGCTCAGATTGTCGATCACCCCAGGTTTGTCTCCCGAGGAAAAGTTCGATTGACCAAAGTCGAGACGATTCAAAACCGGAAGCGGAAAGAACTCACTGAAGGGAACAAGATGCCTTTTGTCGTAGCGGTTCACCATGCCCTGGTTGGGCAAGAACAAACCGGCCGAATTGGTAAACCGGTAGCCTCCCTCAGAGAGAGGTTCCCCATCGGGGAAACCGGCCAGAAGCGGGACGTTGGTTTGTGTGACGACATCCTCGACCCGAAATCGGTAGAAGGCCTCACGAGGAAGGCGAGCCGGAATAGCCGTCTCGGGCCAAAGAATCAGATCGGGCGGGTGGTTGATATTCTCGTCGGCAAGTTGTTTGGTTTGCTCTAGAAGAACCGTCACCACCGAATCGCGAACCGCCTTTTGCCACTTGTTGTTCCCAATGTTCGGTTGCACCAACCCCACTCGAACCGCAGCTCGGGGCTGTCGGGCGCTGAGCACGACTCGGGAGTGCGCGTAGGGAATGGTTAACACCACCATCATGGCAACGAGAAGGCCAACCTTTTTGGAACTCCAGGGCAAACTCAGATAGAAATGCACCATGCCGCTAATGAGGGCCAACCACAGACTCACTCCCCAGATGCCGCTATAGGACGCAAATTGAATGAGGTGTGGATAGGGTGCTAGCGCGTAGCCCAAGGAACCCCAGGGAAAGCCGAACATACCGCTTCCTCGGACCGCTTCGAACAGGGTCCAAAGACAGGCAAAAACCAAACCGAGGGGAGCCCCCCGGCGTGCCAGCCATACCGAGGTCAGTGCAGTGACCGCGGGGTAGAGCGATAGGTACAACGTCATCAAGAGAAGGGCGGGGAACATCGCGTAGGGAATGGTCAGGTTTTCCTGGGGAAGAAACGTGATCCAATAGAGCAGGAGGAGAAAGAAGACGAGGCCCGCAAGGTAACCCAGACGGAAGGCCACTTTCAGAGAAACCAAGGAAGATCGATTTCCGGGTTGCTCCAAAGCAAACAAGAGAGGAATCAAGGCAAAGGTGGCCGCCCACCCGAAATAGAATCGGGGAAAAGAGATCGCGAGGAGCACCCCGGTAGCAATGGCGAGCAGGATTCTCACGCGCGCGGGAACACTCCTCGAACTCTCACCGCAGTTGTGACCATGGTGGCGGTTACCACTGCGGCGTGCCCTTCAAGTCAACGCCCTCGCCTGGGAGAATGCGCCCAAGGGGGATCCCGTCCGGGCAGAGGCTTTCGGCCTCGGCGAGCTTGGCCTCAGGCACGACGACGATGAGACCGATCCCCATATTGAAGGCTAGATAGAGATCGTCTTCGGGAATTTCGCCGGCCTCTTTGAGAAAGCGAAACAGGGGCGGTACGGACCAAGAATTGAGATCAACCTGAGCCCCCAAGCCCTTGGGAAGTATGCGTTTGAGATTGCCGGGGATACCTCCCCCGGTGATGTGGGCCGCCCCTTTCATGGAGGGTCGGAGAGCCCGAAGCTCGGCCAAATAGGAGCGGTGCACCTCGAGCAACTCTTCTCCCAGCGTCCGCG
>JABDJR010000139.1 GCA_013003415.1 Candidatus Eiseniibacteriota bacterium
GCGTTACGTTGAGCTGCGCAACAGCGGCCAAGGGCAAGAGCATGAGAACCAGCAAAGAAAGGGACGCAATGCGAGAAACCAATTTGGTCATCGGGAGTTCTTTCGTTGGAAGTCCAAGTAGCATAGGCAAGCGGGGCAAGGTTTGAATGCATAATCATATCAGAAAATCTCCCCGCCCGGTTTCCCCGGCCGGGGCTTTTCCCCCAAGGATGGCAAGAACTATTGGCAACCCTTTGGGTTGGTCGCGCTAGTCGAAAAAACGAAGGGACAAGCAGGTCAGTCCTCCGTCCATCTTCTGGATCTCGCTCGTCTCCATAAACTGAAGGGCAATACCCAGGCTCTCGAGTTTGCGTGCGGTTTTGGGGAAGCCGGCCGGAAACAAAACCGTGTCGCTGATCGTGACCGCATTGGCGGCATACACCTCATCGGGGTGCACTGGAATCTTCGACTTTCCCAAAAAGGCCGGGTGATCGAGAAAATCTGGCGCTATAAGCAACGCTCCGGGAACACTGTTGACGCTCGACTTAAGATGAAGCCCCTCCCCCACCGGAACCATCTGCACAAGAAGCCCGTGATCTCGAAGTATCTCTTTGAGCTGATGCCCTCCGGGAAGGTTGGTGCGCTCAGACAACCCCACATAGGCTGTGTCCTCATGGATGAGAACGTCTCCACCATCGACGGTTCCCGGAGCATCAATGGTGAGGATCTCTGGGCTTTCTACGAGGGCGCCCAGAATGTGGTCGATTTCGTGACGGCGTGACTCCGCCCCGGGTCGCGTAATGATGACGGTGTCTTGGTACAAGACGGCAACATCTTCAACAAAGTAAGCATCGGGAAACTCGGGCAGGTGGGGAAGCTCGGTGACCTGAACGCCCAAACCCTGCAGCGCTTCGACGTAGGCTTTATGCTGCTCTAGCAGCTTATCGAAGTCCGGCTTTCCCAGGCTTGCGGTTGTGAGCCCGATTTCAGCGTTGGGGCCTGGCGTCCGAACAATCGCCCTGGTGGTTTTCCTACCCGTCCGCAACAGAACTCCACTTCCCGTTCACCAATCGAAGTTTCGGCATGTCTACCGGGTTGTCTTTAACTGGATCGGGCAACAAGGACTCGGGGACGTTTTGATAGCAGACCGGTCTTGTAAATCGGTGAATCGCCGCCGTCCCCACCGACGTGGAGCGAGCATCGGTGGTGGCGGGATAGGGTCCACCATGCTGCATCGAGTGACACACCTCGACTCCGGTTGGAAAGCCGCCAAACAAAACACGTCCCACCCGCTCCTCCAGAGTGTTCAGAAGAGGCTTGGTCTGAGAAACATCAATTTCGCCCGCGTGAATAGTTGCCGTGAGTTGCCCCTCGAGCTGGGCGGCGGCAATTGCGAATGCGGCGGTATCGGCACAATGAACCACCAAGGTGGCCGGGCCAAATATTTCGCCGTGCAGTTCTTTGTTCAGAAGCCAGTCTTCAAGACTGACTTGCAACAAAAATGGCGTGGTCTGCGTGAGCCCCGGCTTGGCATCGGCCCCCTTTCCAAACACTCCCTTTTGGTTTCCGGTGGCTTCAATCTGATTCATGAAACTCTGACTGATACCTGCATGCAACATCACGCCGGGCTCAGCCTCTTTTACCTGCTTTTCGAGGTAGTAAATTAACTCCCGGGTTGTGGGGTCGTTCTTGACCACGAAAGCAAGTCCGGGGTTTGTACAAAACTGTCCGACGCCGAGAGTGTAAGATTGATAAAACCCCTCGGCGAAACTCTTCTCCTTACCCTGAAGCGCTCCCGGAAAAACAAACATGGGATTCACACTCCCCATTTCCGCATAAACCGGAATGGGGTTGGCGCGTTCGTTGGCAATGCGCAGCAATTCCAACCCTCCCCTTTGAGAGCCGGTGAAGGCAACCGCCTTGGTGTCGGCGTGACGAATCATGGCCGAACCGGTTTGGTTTGTTCTTCCCTGGAGTAAAGAGAAAGTCCCCTCGGGAAAACCTAGAGCTTTTACCGCTCCAACAATGGCCTTGGCCACAAGCTCAGATGTTGCGGGATGATTCGGGTGGGCTTTGCAAACCACGGGGCAACCGGCCGCCAAAGCCGACGCGGTGTCTCCGCCCGCTACAGAGAATGCCAACGGGAAGTTTGAAGCTCCAAAAACCACCACCGGGCCTAGAGGAATTTGCATGAGTCGCGTGTCAGGTTTGGGAATGGGCTCGCGCTTAGGATCGCCGTGATCGATACGCACCCCCAAGTACGAACCTTCGCGGACCCACTCGGCAAACATACGAAGCTGCGAAACCGTACGCCCCCGCTCTCCGGTAAGGCGACCCAGAGGAAGCGCTGTTTCAGCGTGTGCCGTCTTTAGGAGCGTGTCTCCGAGCTGCTCGATACCCTCAGCAATGGACTCCAGAAGCTTTGCTCGATCGGCGCGGGATCGCGTTTTGAGTTCCTGATGAGCCCGAGACGCCAGCGTCAGAGAAGCGTCAATTTGTTGTGGGGTGGGCTCTGCGAAACCGGGCCCAAAGGGTTCCCCGGTGACGGGGTCGACAGAGCGAAACTCCTCACCGGTTCCCGGCTCACTCCGAAACCCAAGCATTTGATGACCTGTTATGGGACTCATGACAATACACTCCGGGCTTGGAGACTGGTTCGAATGAGAGCGAGGACACGACTACGTTCTTCCCCGATGAGAACCCGTCGCGGAGCGCGAACCCTTTCATGGCCCCAGTCGAGTTCTTGCTGCACGAGTTTGATGTACTGCACAAATTTGGGATCGGTATCTAATCGTAGCAACGGCAAAAACCAGGCGTACATGGCTTGCGCTTCTTTGGTTTTCCCTTCAAGAGCGAAGTCGAACAGCTGTTGAGACTCTAAAGGCAGAGCATTTACCAAACCGGCTACCCATCCCACGGCCCCCGCCTGCACTCCCTCGACCACAATATCATCGAGTCCTACGCTGATACTGAGACGGTCACCAAGCAAGGCGTGAATGGCCGTAATGCGACGGATGTTGCCGCTCGACTCCTTGACCGCTTTTAAGTTGGGGTGTGCCTCGGCCATCTGGGCAATCTGCTCCGGAGAAACATCCGTTCCGTAAGCGATGGGATTGTTATAGAGCATGCAGGGAAGATCAGTAGCTTGAATGACGGCTTCGAAATGAGCCCGCGTTTCACGCCAGTCTCCCTGATAAACATAGGGCGGCAAAACCATGAGCCCCCCACAGCCAACGCGTTCAGCAGCTCGGGCCAGGGCGACCGCCTCGGCGGTGCTCAGCGAAGCAATTCCGGGAACAACAGGAACCTTGCCCTCGCCTGCACGAACACAGGCTTCAAAGAGTTGCACTTTCTCGTCGAGGCTCAGCGTCGTGCCTTCTCCCAATGAACCGCCGGGGACAAGAGCAGTCGCTCCATGCTCGATGAACCAGCGGCAATGCTTCTCTATAAATGGAACATCGAGCTCCATGGATTCTGTAAACGGAGTCGTAAGCGCGGGCATCACGCCCTTCCAAGTTGGTTGCATGATTATCTCCTTACGCGACTGACCTTACTAAAAGGTCACTCCATGACGAAAGGGATCATCCGGAGTTTGAACGAGCGTTCCTTCAGCCGTGATCCAAGCCCGGCCCTGGACAAAGGGAATCACGTGATCTCCCGTGGACTCAACCCAGCCCCGAAAAGAGGTTCCCAAAATACTTTCTTGATTCCAAACCTCGCCCTGCTTGAGCGCCCCATCGGCAAAAAGGCACGCGAGCTTTGCGCTGGTTCCCGTTCCACAAGGGGAACGGTCGTACTCACCCCCAGGGCACAGCACATAGTTCCGGCTGTCGAACTGGTCGGAGGAGGGCTTCCCGAACAACTCCACGTGATCGATCTTCGCCTCGTCTTTGCCAAAAATGCTTTGGGCTTCGAGCGAAGCCAAGATGTCTTTTGTGAGTGCTGTCATCTCGGGGATGCGAGAAGGATGAATGGGTGACGCGTAATCTTGGACCAAGTAAAACCAGTTCCCACCCCAGGCAATATCGCCAACAAAAGCACCGTGGTCTTTTGTATCCACCGCTACCCTAGTTTGGAACCGATAGCTGGGAACATTTTGAACCGTTACGCGATGGTCCTGGTGAAGCTCAAAACTTACCGTGCCCACCGGGGTGTCGAGTCGATGCAAGCCGGGTTCAATGCGTCCTAAATGACGCAGCGTTACTGCAAGCCCAATGGTTCCGTGAACGCACATTCCCAGATAGCCCGCGTTGTTGCAAAAGACGACTTGGGCTAGGGCGTCGGGTGAAACCGGAGGGCCAAGCAAAGCCGCGACCATCGCCGAGTATCCGCGAGGCTCCTGGATGAGCGCCGTGCGCAGATCGTCGTGGTGTTCTTTGAGTTGCCTGACACTTTCGGAGACTGAAGAGCTGGAAAGGCCGGGAACTCCCTCCCACATCACACGCGTAGGCTCTCCCTCCGTATGAGAATCGACGTATCGAATGGACATAGAGGCATCATATAGACAAGGGAACGGGGGAACCAAGACCGAATTGGCTGATCCAAGTCGAGCTTGACGGTTCCCCCGAAGCCTCCCACGCCGGCATCAAGATAAGGCTGCGGTCTCTGGAGAATTCCAAACTCCGGAAGCAGCGGTTCTTGCGACATAGGTTTCAAACTTTGTAGCGCTTCTGCCCAGTGCCTCTTCCACTCCGTTCATGACCTTGCTGTTTCGTCCATCGAGAACAACCGTGAAGAGTTCGTTCATCAGCCAAAGCACATCCTCCGGTAGCCCTTGTTTCTTCAGCGCGCCAAGAAAGGCTTCGAGAGGAACCTGCTGATACCGCACGGTTCTGCCTAAAGCCTTCGACATGATTTCGGTGCACTGAGAAAAAGTGAGTGCTTCCGGACCCGTAACTTCAAACAAGCGGTTTCGAAGCTCAGTTTTGGTCAGCGCAGCCACCGCGACATCCGCAATATCATCGGCATCGATGAACGGTTCGACGGTGTCTCCCACAGGAAGAAGGAGTTCACCCTCTAAAATGCCCTCCACCATGAAACCCTCACTGAAGTTTTGGAAAAACCAACTTGCGCGGACAACATTCCAGGAGAGGCCGCTGGTTTGGAGAATCTTCTCCGCGCGCTCAG
>JABDJR010000152.1 GCA_013003415.1 Candidatus Eiseniibacteriota bacterium
GCTTGGCAACTCACTAAAGATATTGACGACCGCATGACCACCACGCCCAGCGCGCGCATCGCCCTGGCCCTGGTAGAAAAGAAAGCGGCCGACGCCGGGTTCGTCTACGAAAGCGACGCCCTCCGAAGCGATCAGGTGCGGGTTGACCTTGTCATCGATCCCAAGTACCACGAGGAAATCCGGTACACCGGCTCGATTGTGTCTCGCTCCACTCAGAAAGAGAACGCAAAGAAGTTCCTAGACCTTCTGCTCTCGGAACCCGGCCAAGAGACTCTCAAGAATCACGGCTTCAGATCGGCGAAATCTCTTGGAAACCCATGAGGTCTCCGCCGTTCTCCTTTCCTTGGGAGTTGCCAGTCTTGCCGTCTTGCTTTCGCTTCCCTTCGGTCTTTGGTGCGGTTGGATCCTGGCTAGGAAGCGATTCCCCGGAAAAACTCTTTTCGAAGCCATTGTCTTTTTGCCGCTCGTGCTTCCCCCAATCGTAACCGGTTTCTTTTTGCTCTATGTCCTTGGTCCCGAAACGGGGCTAGGAAAGCTGCTCAACATCGACTTTCTTTTTACCTGGCGAGCCTTGGTGGTGGCGGCGGCGGTAGTGGGTTTCCCACTGATGGTGAGACCGATCCGCGCCGCCATTGAAGACATTGATCAAGGACTCGAAGAAGCCGCTCGTACTCTTGGCCACTCCCGTTGGCAGACCCTTAAACTCGTCACACTCCCCCTCGCCCGCCGCGGTATTTTGGGAGGGTCGGTTCTCGCCTTTGCGCGCGCTCTAGGAGAGTTTGGAGCAACCGTGATGGTGGCTTCTAACTTGCCTGGCGAGCGAACCCTGGCCCTCGAGATCTTCAATCAGGCTGCGGTCCCGGGCACCGACGAATTGGTAATGCGTCTGGCCTTAATTTCCGTGGCGCTATCGATTCTCGCCTTGGTCGTGAGCGAACTCCTTCTCGCGCGCCACACCCGAGACGCGCGATGATCGATCTCGACTTTTCGCTCCAGCAGGACGACTTCTCTTTAGAGATTCAGTTTGTCTCCGATCGACCCGTGGTGGGCTTCTATGGCCCCTCCGGTTCGGGGAAGACCACCTTGCTTAAAACTCTGGCGGGTTTAGTGCGCCCAGACCGAGGACACATCCGCATTGGTGACCAAGTGCTTTTCGACGCGGCAAAACAGATCAACCTGGAGCCCGAGAAGCGAAGGATTGGTTTTGCCTTTCAAGAGAACCGCCTATTTCCGCACCTCACCGCGAGACAGAACCTTTTGGCTTCGACCCACGATCCCGAACCGTCCGCCTTGTCCGAGGTCTTAGCTCTTTTGGATTTAGACCCCACGCTTTCCCGCTATCCGCTCACACTCTCAGGAGGCGAGGCGAAGCGCGTGGCCATCGGGCGGGCTTTGTTGTCGAACCCTTCCCTCTTGCTTTTAGACGAACCGATGAGTGGTCTCGACCCGGCGCGGCGCCGACGCATTCTGAGCTACCTTTTGCGCATCAAGGCGACCGCCAAGGTTCCCATGATGTACGTCAGTCATGACTACAGCGACTTCCTTTCTCTGGTCGACACGGTGGGCATCTTGAACGAGGGACGATTGGAATTTGTGGGCCCCGCCACCACGGGAATACAAAACGTCTATGGCACCGAGACGCCGGTGATCACCACTCTCCTCGGCACCAAGATTGAAGCTCCGGGGGCGGTTCAAGTTGAGAACACGCGCTTCGAACTGGAATCTTGTGCCGGGGAAGTCGGCGATCAGGTTCTGATCACGATTGATTCGGAAGATGTGATCTTGGCCAGCGATCCTGAACCGATGACCAGTGCTCGAAATGTCCTTCGCGGCACGATTATGAAACTGGTTACGAGCGGGAACCGCGTCTTGGCCCACATCGATGTGGGGCCCGGCCTCTGGGCTCAGCTCACCCCCGCCTCGGTTTCCAGTCTCAACCTGAGCGAGGGCTCGCAGGTCACCTGCCTCATTAAGGCCACCGCCATTAAGAGCACCCCCATGGGCCAAAGTGGTGTGGAGCCTCCTTCAAACCTGGGTTAAACTCCCTCGGTCCTTTTTCATGGAGATGATGATGAGCCTCAGTAAAGAATTGTTGGACATTTTGGTCTGCCCCGAATCCCACGCCGCCCTGGTTTTGGATGGTGACACCCTTGTTTCCACCGATGCCAAGACCCGCCGCCGATACCGAATCGATGAAGGCATTCCCAACATGCTGATCGAAGATTCCGAACAGCTTGGGGAAGC
>JABDJR010000172.1 GCA_013003415.1 Candidatus Eiseniibacteriota bacterium
TCTTGGATGAGGCCTCCGCGAGCACAGTTCAGAAGGACAACGCCCGGTTTCATGGTCTTCATGGTGGCCTGGTTGATCATGCCTCGCGTTTCGTCATTTAAGGGCACGTGCAAACTGAGGACATCACTCTTAGTGAACACTTCTTCCCTAGTCGCCAAGGTGCAATCACATTCACGGGCAAGTTCCTCAGAGACAAAGGGGTCGTTGACAAGCACATCCATGCCGAAGGCGCGGGCACGAGAAGCAACCTCGCGCCCAATGCGTCCGAAGCCGATAAGGCCCAGAGTGCGACCCTGAAGCTGTCGCCCCATGTAGAGTTTTCGGTTCCACTTGCCGCCTGCAAGATCCTTCGCGGCATTGGGAACATGGCGCATTAACGAAAGCAAAAGCGCGAAGGTGTGTTCGCACGCAGCGACCGAGTTTCCCCCCGGGGTGTTCATGACCACCACCCCTCGACGGGTGGCTTCTTCCACATCGATGTTGTCCACGCCCGTCCCGGCGCGCCCAACTACTTTTAGAATGCTGCCCGCTTCAAGGGCAGGCTTTCTTACTTTCGTACCGCTTCGCACCATGAGGGCGTGAGCATCTTGAATTTCTTTGAGAAGTTCATCGGCGGGGAGGCCCGGTTTGTTCCTCAGCTCGATCTGCGGGTGGTTAGAAAGAATTTCCAACCCCTCTTCCGCCATGGCGTCGGTCACCAGAACTACTTTGCGTCCGGTTTCACTCATGAACTCGCTCCCGTAAGTACAGCATTTACGGCCTCATCGGCGGAGGTCGAAGACCACCCTAGGTCGGCCATCACGGTTCCAACCGCTTGGATCAAATCGCGGATGTCTTGATCGTTGTAGTAACCCATGTGTCCTAAGCGGAAAAGCTTGCCCTTCATGGGCGCCTGGCCACCGGCAATTCGAAAGCCGTGTTGTTCGCGTAGGTTCTTAACTAACTCCGTGCTGTCTTTTCCCTCCGGAGTGCGAACCGCGGTAAGCCCATTCGACGGCCGCTGCGCAAACATTTCTAGACCAAATGCTTTTACTGCGGCGCGGCAAGCGTTGGCGTGACGTGCATGTCGCGCATACACGTTATCGAGACCTTCCTCTTCCATGAGACGAATAGACTCTTCCATGGCAAGCACAACCGGAACCGGCGGTGTAAACGGCGTTGAGTTCTTATTGATGTTGTCACGGGCGGAACGCAGATCTAAATAGAAACGCGGGAGGGTTGCACTTTTGTTTTTCTCCCAGGCTCGATCGCTGAAAGCAACCATCGCCATACCTGGGGGCAGCATCATTCCCTTTTGCGAACCCGAGATCACCGCGTCGAGACCCCAAGCATCAAACTCAATGGGGTGTACGCCAAGGGAAGTAACAACGTCCGCCACAACCAGTTTGTTGTGCGTGCGTGCAACTTTGGCGATGGCTTCCAAATCGTTAAGGACACCGGTCGACGTTTCACTGTGTGTCATAAGAAGCATAGTTGCTTCTTTTGCTTCACCGGCAAGAAACTCTGCAACCTGCTCGGGCTCGAAATGTTCGCCCCATCGATTGGCCAGCTCAACAACTTTGAGCCCGTAGGCGCGCGCAATTTTGACCCAACGTTCTCCAAACTTACCCGCGTGAAGCACGGCAACCGTTTCGCCCGGGGAAGCAAGGTTCACCAGGGCGGCTTCGAGCCCGCCGGATCCACTTGCAGTAAGACTGAGCACAGGCTGCTTGGTTTTGAACACTCGCATGAGACCTGCGGTGACGCGAGCAAGGACGGTCTGAAACTCCGCAGTGCGATGATGAATAATGGGCTTGGCAAGCACTTCCAAAACCGATGGCGGAATTGGTGTCGGGCCAGGAGTAAAGAGGCGTTCTTGACTCAAAGCATCCCCCGAATTGTTTGGGTAATGAGTGTTAGATAAGAAAAGTGGAATTCAAAAAACCCCAGGAGTATAGCCCGAGGGTTTTGGGAAGTCTCAGAGATTATGCAGGGAAAACAGACTGGAACTTGAGCTGAACTCTAGATTCCAAAAAAGGTAGGCCGGTGGGTTCATAGGCCGGTGGGTTAATAGAATGTCCGGGGCGCGAACCACCAGGTCTTCAGAGTCGAAGGAATCGATTCTGCACAGGAATTTGCCCAAAAAAGAAGCGCCCCGAGCGGCATGACCACCCGGGGCTCAACATGAAGGGACCAGCTAACGCGTTAGCTTACTTTTTGCGACGGCGCGCAATGGCGCCACCCAAGAGACCCACACCAATGGTGAGGAGCGTTGCGGGCTCGGGAATGGCGCTACGGGGACCGGAGACTTCACCGGTTCCGAAAGACTCAAAGCGGTTGTAGTAGTTCCGGGTACCCGCGAAGTTGGTCAGGCTGCTCGAGGTGATCTGGGTCGAGAAGCTAACCTGCACCGGGGTGTCAAAGTTGAACCCGAAAGGCAAGTTCTGGCTGTTAATGGTGGAGGTGCTGGCAGAACCGAGCACGGATACCTGGCCCCCGTCGTTCACATTGACGGTTACCGGGCTGTCCCAATCAAGGTTAATACCGCTGCCGACACCGGTCATAAGGTCGAGACCAAAACCGGTTCCGGAGCTGTAGACACCGTTACCATCGAAGATGGTTCCCACGTTAGGGATGAGCATGTCGATAGCAATGTTGCTGTTCAGGGTCCCCACCAAAATACCGCAGTCAAAGAAGTTCATGGTGGCGAGGTCGTCGTTGACGGCGGCAATGTTGTTGCCATCGTAAGTGAGGTTCAGACCGCTAAACTGGATCTGAAGGGTGGTCGCCATTGCGGGAACTGCCGCAACCATGGCGATCACCATTGTAAGAATTAAAAGTTTGGCCTTCATGCGATTTCTCCTGTGTTTTACCTATGTTGTGGGATCAAGATATTCAAAGTAATCAAATCTGATGGGGTTGTAAAGCAGAGAGACCCCCTCAGGCCTTGCAAACTGCACGGTTCATGCCGAAAATGACCCAACATCGCATTTGACCCGTAAACCCTTGAAAAGTTACATGTTAGCTGGTGGCCTCATCTCGATTCCGATTCGCCCCGAAAATCAAATGTGTCAAATTCCCCGACACAGCACCCGTCAGAATCAGCGTAACCCTATGCCACGTTTAGGTTTGATCCAATTAAGAAGTGGTCAGAACAGAGCTTATAGGTTCGCAATCAAGATAGCGCTGCTTAAACCCTAGTTATGAAATAACTTAACCACCTCTGGGACTCTCATGTGTAAACGTTCACGACGTTTTCTGTATGTCGCGTATTTTTTCCTAAGAATCGACATTCTGGCGTAAAGAAAAGCCCCCAGCTAGGTTAGCCGGGGGCAAGTCTTTTTGCTGCTGCGGAAATCGAACTTTACAGTCTAGGCATCTTCTCTTTTTTTGCGACGGCGGGAGAGACCACCACCAAGAAGACCGGCACCGATCATGAGCAAGGTTGCGGGCTCGGGAATCGGGGATGCTTCCCCGCTAAGTTCGCCGGTTCCGAAGGAATCGAAGTGGGTGTAGTAGTCACCACCATCAGTAAAGGCCTGGTCTCCAAAACCTCCGCCACCACCACTCAGGGTGAAATTGGTGATCTGAGTCGAGAAGCTGAATTGAATGGGGGTGTCGAAATTGAAACCGAAGGGCAAGTTCTGGCCGGTCACCGCATTGGTGGACGCAGAACCCAAAACCGCAACGTTCACGTCCCCGCCAAGTTCGTTGACGTTGACGCTCACTGGGGAGTCCCAGTCGAGTCCAATACCGCCACCGCCGGCCCATAGGTTAAGGCCGTAGCCCAAACCGGAGGTGTAGGAACCGTCTCCGGTAAGGATCGGGCCGATGTTGGGAATCAAGAGGTCAATGCCGATCCCGCTACTAAGAGTACCGACGAGCACACCGTCATCGAAGAAGTTCATGGTGGCGAGATCGTCTTCGTTGGCGGCAATGTTGTTTCCATCATAGGTAAGGTTCAGACCAGAAAACTGGATCTGAAGCGTGTTCGCCGCTGCCGGTAGAACCCCGAGGGTTCCTACCAGGAAGGTGGCGGCGAGAAGAATGAGGCTTTTTCTCATGTTGTTGTTCTCCTTAGGGGTCAGTTGCGCACGGAAGGCAAAATGTTGCCGATGAAGCCTCGGTGGATGCTCCATCGTGCTGCCCCCTATAAGAGCAGGAAGCGTGCCGTTCCCCGAGAAAATGTAAAGCGCGGTAATTGACTGCAAAACAACGCCTTATGAGATCCAACTGCCTTGGGTGACCACCCCCAGAATCAGGATTGTCAGTTCTCCCGACGAAACGGACTCTCTCCGATGTGTAAAGTCTTGTTTCGTAAGGCCTTACGAAAACGGTCAACGCTGGCATTCAAAACGTAGGGTGCCCTCACCCAACTTCTAACTAAATTGTTCCTGGACAGACGTTTAGCTTAAGTGAGGTGTTCGGGGGGGTGGAAAGAATCCTGACGCTTTTGAAAAACGCCTAGTGGTGAGCGTAAGATCCGCCGTCGTTCTTGGGACGGCCAGGGGCGGGCTCAATGGGCGTAGGCATCTTTTGAAGGGCCAGCTCCAGAACCTGATCCATATGTGAGACAGGAACGAAGTGAAGCTTCTTTCGAATCTCGGCCGGGATCTCAACCAGATCCTTCTCGTTGGCGGCTGGAATGAGCACGGTCTTGGCGCCGGCGCGGCTTGCCGCCACCGCTTTCTCGGTCAGCCCACCAATAGGGAGCACCGTTCCACGGAGCGTGATCTCGCCGGTCATGGCAACATCGGGCAGCGTGGGAATACCGGTGAGGGAGGACACCAGGGCCGTAGCCATGGTGATACCTGCAGAAGGACCGTCCTTGGGAATGGCGCCCTCAGGCACATGGATGTGAAGATCAATGTCCTGGAAGAACCACTTGTTGAGCCCGAGCTTCTCCGCATTACGCCGCGCGTAGGTCATGGCGGCGGAGCCTGACTCTTTCATGACCTCACCCAACTTACCGGTCAGGTTCAGCGTTCCCTTACCCGGGACCGTGGTCACCTCAATCGTCATGAGATCGCCACCCGCTTCGGTCCACGCTAGTCCGTTGGCCACGCCGACGCGGTGGGTGCGTTCCAGGGGGCTCTCCACAAACTTGGCCGGGCCAAGGTACTTCGCCAAACTCTTGGGAGTAATGCGAACCTTCGACTTCATTTTGCCTTCAGCTTTGTGTCGCGCAACTTTGCGAGCGACCTTGCCGAGCTGACGCTCTAGGCCTCGCACACCGGCTTCTCTAGTGTACAAGGTAACGATGTCGCGCACCGCCGGGTCGCTAAGCTCCACATCGTCGCCGTCGAGACCGCAGGCCTTGAGTTGTTTCGGCAGCAAGAACTCTTTGGCAATGCTGAGTTTTTCGGTTTCCAGATAACCGGGAAGTGAAATCACTTCCATACGATCCATGAGTGGCGCAGGAATGTTCGGCAAGTAGTTAGCCGTGGTAATGAACATGACGCGACTCAGGTCGTAGTCGACCTCAAGATAGTGGTCGTTAAAGTTGTTGTTCTGCTCGGGATCCAAAACCTCGAGCAAGGCAGAAGCAGGGTCGCCGCGATGATCCATACCCAGCTTGTCGACTTCGTCGAGCAAGATGAGGGGATTCACGGCGCCGGCTTTTTTCATCGCCTGGATAATGCGTCCCGGCATGGAACCAATATAGGTACGTCGGTGACCGCGGATTTCGGCTTCGTCCCGCACACCGCCCAGGGACATACGGACGAACTTGCGCCCCATGGCCCGAGCAATGGACTTGCCGAGGGAGGTCTTGCCTACTCCGGGAGGTCCTACAAAACAAAGAATGGGGCTCTTGAAGTGACCTGACAGCTGAACCACCGCCAAGTACTCCAGAATGCGCTCTTTGACCTTGCGCAGACCGTAGTGGTCTTCGTCCATGATGGCCTTCACCTCAGCAAGGTCGAGGTTGTCGTCGGTACGCTTCTTCCACGGAACCGAAACCATCCAGTCGAGATAGGTCCTTAAGACCGTTGCCTCCGGCGAAATGAAAGACATTTTGGAAAGACGATCGAGCTCTTTGTCGGCTTTCTCGCGAACTTCTTTGGGCATTCCCGCTTTGCGGATTTGCTCCTCAAGTTCTTCAAGTTCGCCTGCGAATTCGTTTTGGAAACCGAGTTCCTTACGAATCGCTTTCATTTGCTCGTTTAAATAGAACTCTTTTTGGTTCTTGTGAACTTGGTTCCGAACCTGGCCTTCGATCTTGCGCTCGAGTTTAATAATCTCCAGCTCTTTGCGAAGAATCTGATTGATCATGCCCAAACGATCTTCAACCGAATCGACTTCCAGCACCTCTTGTTTGTCCGCCACCTTGAGTTGCAGATGACTTGCCACAGAGAAAGAGAACGCCTGAGGGTCTTCAATCTGGGAGACCGTGTGGTACAGATCTTCGGAGATGCGTCGATTCAGACGGCAGTATTCTTCGAACTGGTTTTCAATCGATCGTTTTAGAGCTTCAATTTGGGAATTGTCGGCGGGGACGTCTTCTAAAACATCGAGCCGAGCCATGAAGAGGCTTTCGGCTTGAATGAGGCGTTTTACCTTGGCTCGGGCGAGACCCTCCACCAACACGCGCATGGTGCCGTCGGGGAGTTTGAAAAGCTGAAGAATCCGAACCACGGTGCCCAGACGATAGAGATCGTCGATATCGGGATCGACGATGTCGGGGCGCTTCTGCGCGGTTGCGAACAACACGCGGTCACCCGCCACCGCTTCTTCGACCGCATGAACCGAAGGTTCACGACCCACCAAAAGCGGGACCGTCATGTTGGGGTAAACCACAACATCGCGGAGCGGAAGGAGGGGAAGTCTTTCTTCGACTTCTAGAATTTCGTCTTCGCGCTCAATACGAATCAAGTTAGGCGCCTTTGGCTTTAGATTCCTTTTCCCAGGTAATCAGAGGAGGCGTCTTCTTCCGAACGACTTCTTCAGTCACTTCGATCCGACTCACCCCGGTTTGGGAAGGAATGTCATACATGATTTCGAGCATGGCTTCTTCGAGAACGGCGCGGAGACCGCGAGCCCCCGTGCCACGCTTCATGGCGATCTGGGAGGCAGCTCGAAGAGCTCCCTCGGTGAAGTGAATGTCGACGCCTTCCATATCAAAGAACTTGCGGTACTGCTTGGTAATCGCGTTCTTTGGTTTGGTGAGGATTTCAACCATGGCGTCTTCGTCGAGACTTTCCAAGGTTGCCACAACCGGGAGACGACCCACCAACTCGGGAATTAGACCGTAGCGAAGCATATCTTCGGGTTCGACTTTGGCCAAAATCTGACCGAGGTTGATATCTTCTTTGCCTTTGATGTCGGCATTGAAGCCCATCTCTTTGCGACCGGTGCGTCGCTCAATGACCTTGTCGAGGCCTTCGAAAGCACCACCGCAGATGAACAGAATGTCTTTGGAATTGACTTCGATGTACTTCTGTTGCGGATGCTTGCGCCCGCCCTGGGGCGGGACATTGGCCACCGTACCCTCAAGAATCTTGAGCAGGGCCTGCTGCACACCCTCACCCGACACGTCGCGGGTGATGGAGGGGTTCTCGCTCTTGCGCGAAATCTTGTCGATCTCGTCGATGTAAACAATGCCGTGTTCAGCGTTCACCAAGTTGAAGTCGGCAGCTTGAAGCAAGCGAACCAGAATGTTCTCGACGTCTTCACCGACATAACCCGCCTCGGTCAACGAGGTGGCGTCGATGATGGCGAAGGGAACCTTCAAAATCTTGGACATGGTTTGAGCAAGCAGCGTCTTACCCGTACCCGTGGGGCCGATCAAAAGAATGTTGGACTTCTCGAGTTCAACATCATCTTTCAAAGTGGGGCTATAGATGCGCTTGTAGTGGTTATACACCGCAACCGCGAGCGTCTTCTTGGCCTGGTCTTGGCCAATCACGTACTCGTCGAGAATACGTTTGATCTCTGCGGGTTTGGGTAAGCCTTCTTTTCCAACCGGCATCTCGCGATCGGCTTCGCCGTCGAGAATGTCGTTGCAAAGCTTGACGCATTCGCTGCAGATGTAAACAGACGGACCCGACACAAGACGACTAACTTCGTCTTGGCCACGGCCGCAGAAGGAACATTTAATGGGATGAGGAGTCGACACGCTGCTTTTGAATCCCTTCCTCACCTAACCCACGGCACGTAAGGGGTAGGCGCACTAACTTCTTGGGGAGTCGGTCACGAAGACTGGACTCCTATAAGTTTACGTTACTTTGGCGTTCCGCCCAAGGCTTGCCTTGGGGGCTCTCAGAGTTATCGGTCTATTCGGTAGATCGCTTAGAAATTACCTCGTCAACCAGCCCGTACTCTTTGGCCTCGGTCCCGGACATGAAGAAGTTGCGATCGGTGTCGTTTACGATTTTATCGAGGCTTTGCCCCGTGTGCTCCGCCAAAATGTTGTTCAATTTGTCCCGGATGAGGAGCATTTCCTTGGTGTAAATCTCCACATCTGAGGCCTGGCCTTGGGTTCCGCCCAAAGGCTGATGGATCATGACCCGTCCGTTGGGAAGAATGGACCGTTTTCCAGCCTTTCCTGCGGCAAGGAGGACCGCGCCCATACTGGCAGCCTGTCCCATGCAAGTCGTTGCCACATCGGGCTTAATGAACTGCATGGTGTCGTAAATACCCAGGCCGGCACTGACCGAGCCACCCGGGCTGTTGATATAAAAATGAATATCCTTGTCAGGATCGTCGGCTTCCAAGAAGAGAAGCTGGGCAATGATGAGGTTGGCCACCACGTCATCCACCGGCGTTCCCAAAAAAATGATGCGATCTTTCAACAATCGCGAATAAATATCATAGGCCCGCTCGCCGCGGGCAGATTGTTCAACAACTATGGGAACCAAAGACATGGGCTGCTATCCCTCCTGAGCCTTAATGTCGACAGACACTTCGGTGATATCGGCAAGCTCGAGAAGCTTTTCTGTGACTCGCCGCTTGAGAAGATCGTCGTATAGACGGTCTAAACCGCCTTCTTTCTTAAGTTGGGCTTTGATTTTAGCCGCAGGTTGATTCTCCCGCGACGCAAAACCCTCAATCTCCTTATCGAGATCCTTATCGGATACTTGAATTTCTTCCTGCTTGGCGAGGGCATTTATGAGGAAATCGAACCGATATCGATTCTCCACTCCCTCGCGATAACTATCGGCGAGCTTCTGTTTTTCCTCTTCGGGGAGGGGCTTTTGCTCCTCGGCCTGAGCTACGATTCGCTCGATAGTACGGTTTACGAGACCTTGAGGGACATCAAAGGGGTTTAGCTCGAGGATCTTGCCCACCAAAGAATCGGTGAGAACACGCTGGGCGTGCATTTGCGCTTCTGCTTCATGATTTAACTGAATCTGCTCACGGAGCATCTCCACCGTGGCATCTTCTTTACCCATTACCCCCTGGGCAAAGGAATCATCCAATTCGGGCCAAACCTTTTCTTGAACTTCCACCACCTCAACGTCGAAGGTCTTGGCTTTTCCGGCTAATTCCACATCGGGGTAGTCGTCGGGGAAAGGCAAATCGATGGCTTTCTTGTCACCGGCCGCAGCCCCCTCGAGACCCTTGGAAAAGGCCTCCGGAGTGCGTTCACCGCCGATTTCAAGCTCGGCTTCGATGGGGTCCTGGTCTTCGGTTCCCTGCTCAAGGTAGCTGATTTTGACGATGTCGCCGGCTTTTGCCGGGCGATCCACCGGGCCGGGAGTCGCTCGCTGCTCGCGTAGGGCGTCGAAAGTCTCATCGATCATGTCGCTGTCGACATTGGGCACTTCCTTGGTGACGGCCAGACCCTTATAACCGGTAATTTCAAGTTCGGGGGCAATTTCAACGCTCGCCTTGAACTTGAGGGGCTCCCCGGGCTCGAAGTGAAGATCGTCGATGCTGGGATCCCCCAAAGGGCGGATGCTGTTTTCCCGAAGCGCCTCGTCGAGGGCTCGGGGAATCACCCGCTGAAGAAGCTCGTTGCCAAGGCTATCGCCCAGATGCTTCTCGGCTAGCTCGAAAGGGACCTTTCCCTTTCGAAAACCGGGGAGGTTGAGTGTTTTCCGAAACGATTCAATAACCGCCTTCTTCTCTTTCTCAACCTGATCGTTATCAACTTCGATGTCGAGAACCCGCTTCCAGGCTGGTTCTTCCGTGACAGTGACCTTCATGACATTTTCCATTTCAAATTGTTTGGGTGTTCTAACCCAGTTGGTGCGAGAGGGGGGACTTGAACCCCCACGGGCTATGCCCACTGGATCCTAAATCCAGCGCGTCTGCCAATTCCGCCACTCTCGCAGAATCCAGGTAAGAAAAAGTAAGGCAAGAAATGTAGCAATTAGGCGGTCAGAAGCCCAGCCAGCAAATCGCCGATTTCCGCAGTATTCATCCCGGTGTCCGAACCGAGGCTTGGGATCTTCTTGGTGGTAAGGGCGTTTCCGATGGCGTTCTCGATGGCCTTGGCCGCCTCAAACTCACCTAAAAACTCAAACATGAGCCCGGCTGAGGCCACTGCCGCCACCGGATTGGCTAAATGCTTGCCGGCGATATCAGGGGCCGAGCCATGGACCGGCTCAAACATGCCGCAAACCCCCGGGTGAATGTTCGCGCTGGCCGCGCCGCCAATACCGCCCTGCAGAGTGGCTCCGAGATCGGTAACGATGTCTCCGAACATATTGGGGGCCACCACCACTTCAAACTGGGCAGGATTCTCAACCATAGCCATGGTGCAGGCATCGACGTATAGATAGTTGCGTTCGACCTCGGGAAATTCACTCCCCAGTTGTTCGAACACGCGACGCCAGAGATCGTAGGCCCGCATGGCGTTTGCCTTGTCGACCACGGTCAGCTTTTTCTTTTCGCGCTTCATGGCAAGTTCAAAGGCGTAGCGAATCACACGCTCGGTTCCCTTGTAGGTCAGGATTAGCTCCTGAGTAGCCACCTCGTCGACGGTTCCCTTTTTGAAGAACGCAAAACTGTTCACGTACATGTCTTCGGTGTTCTCGCGAACCACTTCGAAGTTGACGGTTTCCGGAGTGGCCCCTTTCACCGGGGACAAGTGCTCGGCAAACAATTTGATGGGACGGTGGTTTACATAGAGGTCGAGACCGAAACGGCAACCCGCCACCACGGCGCGCTCAATCAATCCAGGCTCTAAGCGAGGGTCACCCAAAGCTCCAAGGAGTACCGCGTCGTGATCACGATACTCATCGAGGGCCGAGTCGGGCATAAGCTCGCCCGTCTTGAGATAGTGATCGGCGCTCCAGGGGTAGTCGGTGGTTTCCATATTGAAACCAAACTTGCTTCCCGCGGCGCGGGCAACTTTCAAAGCCTCAGCCGTTACCTCAGGACCAATCCCGTCTCCACCGATCACGGCAATGCGATAGCTTTTCATGAAGTCTTGTTTACCTCTCCACCAAGAGAGCGATGCCTTGACCGCCTCCAATACAAGCGCTTGCGATACCACGCTTGACTCCCCGACGCTTCATTTCTTTGGTCAGGGTGAGAACCAGGCGGCTTCCGGTGGCGCCCAGGGGATGCCCGAGGGCAATGGCCCCACCATTGACGTTCACCTTATCGCGGTTCAGCTCGAGAGCGCGTTCCACCGAAAGATACTGGGCCGCGAAGGCTTCGTTGATTTCGAAGAGATCGATGTCGTCGACCGTGAGACCGGTTTGCTCCAACACACCTTTGATGGCCGGTACGGGACCGATGCCCATTTCGCTGGGTTCCACGCCCTGAACATGCCAAGCCGTAATACGCCCAAGCGGCTCCTTGCCTAAGGATTTCGTGGTTGCTTCATCGGCGATGACTAAACTTGCCGCACCATCCACAATGCCGCTCGCATTCCCGGCGGTCACCGTGCCTTCTTTGCTGAAGGCGGCGCGGAGTTTTGCCAAGCCCTCGATGGTGCTTTGGGGCATGAGGTGATCATCTTTGTCGATGGTCAGGGTCTTACGTCCGGCGCGCACTTCCACCGGAACGATTTCTTCGCCTAGAAGCCCGGACTCCTGAGCGCGGAAGGCTTCGGTTTGGCTACGCAACGCGTATTGATCTTGCTCTTCTCGGGTAACGCCGTGCTTGGTGGCTAAGTTTTCCGCGGTCTGGGCCATGTACAAGTTGCATTGCGTATCCAAGAGACCCAACATGAGCGAATCTTCGAGCTTGCCCTGACCCAACTTAAACCCGGCCCGGGCTCCGTAGATAACGTGGGGCGACTGACTCATGTTCTCGGTGCCGCCCGCCAACACCACCTTGGCTTCTCCAAGCATGATCTGTTCGGAGGCGCTCATGAGAGCTTGGATGCCGCTTCCGCAAAGTCGGTTTACGGTGAGTGCAGGAACGTCGATGGGCACTCCTGCCTTGAGACCAACGTGACGCGCACCGTACAGAGCATCGCCTGAAGTCTGCATCACGTTTCCGAAAATCACCTGGTCCACTTGATCGGGGGCCACGCCGCTCCGTTTGAGAGCTTCGGCGGCGGCGACGCCACCCAACTCAAGAGCGCTGGTGCGACCGAAGGCACCTCCGGGGCGACCATCGCCGGTGCGCGAACCTTCGTACTCACACATGGGAGTGCGTGCACCGTCGAGAATAAAAACAGGTTGTTGGACTTTCATAATTTCTAACCTTTCCTAATTGCTTCCGAGGCTGTGAATCTTCGAAGGGGAAGTTACTTTCCCTTGAATTCCGGGCGCCGCTTTTCCAAGAAGGCGGCTAAACCTTCGGT
>JABDJR010000177.1 GCA_013003415.1 Candidatus Eiseniibacteriota bacterium
GTGGTGTTTGGAGCTGACTCCCGGACTCGGGGTCATAAACTGAACGCGCTGAATCTCTTTATGACGGGGTAGGCGGTGCCGAGAAAAGTAGTCGAACATGGGAGCCCAGGAAACACAGTCCGCACCAGGTGCATCGGAAAGATCCCACCAGTGCCCAACATCAGGCTCCTCATGAAAAACGAAGTTCTTGTGAAACTCCTTCAATCTCTCCACCATCATGTGCGCTTGTTCGACGCGCACGTTGTCGTCTTCTGCTCCGTGAAGGACATAGACCCCCATGTCGGATAGGTTGGGGGCCATGGTTAAGGTTCGACTGGGCAAGGTGGCTCGTTGGACCATCTGCTCCAACACACCTTCTGACTCCACGGGTTGATCGGGGCGATAAGACCAAAAGCTAATCCAACCCGCACTTGGACCCACGGCGGCGAAACGATCAGGATAGAGTGTGCCGAGATGCCAGCTGCCGTGACCGCCCATGGAGTGCCCGGTTAAATAGACCCGGTCCGGGTCGATGTTGTAGCGCTGACGGGCGAGGTCGAGAACTTCAAGCGCATCGAGGCGGCCCCAATCTTCCCAGTTGAATCCGAAGGGGCGTCGATTGGTGGGGGCGACCACATGGCCCCATGTATACGGCGGGTAAGATCCCGATTGGTTGCGCGCGTCTACGGCGGCCCCATGGAGACTTAAGAAAAGGGCCTTAGGGTTGGCACGGCCGGCTGCCGGCAGATAACCGTAGAACTGAACGCTTCCGTCGATGTCACTCACAAACGTGACTCGACGGTTTTCGTTTGGCTTCACCGCCTTAAGCTCTAGAGTGGCTCGATGGATATCCCGACCCGACTGCGTGACGCGGGCTTCAAGAGCGTGCGAACCCGCTTTAGTGGTCTCAAAGGAGCGAATGGGAAAAGCGACTTTGCGAACTCCCAAAGGCGGAATCACAGGAACGTCCACGCTTTGCACGGGTTGGTGATCCAAAGACACCTGAAGCTTGGCCTTGGTGATGAATTCGTTCGAGCAATTCATGATCACAACCGAACCGACCGTGTTGGGTTTCTCACCGATGACCAGGTCGGGAAGGGTTGCGTCGAGGGCATTGATTTGAAGTGCGGCCTGGGGCTGGACGAAGCGAGCCCGAAGTAAGCCAAACCGACTTCCGGAGAAGTACATGTGGTTAGGCCCTTGCTTCAGCTCCACGGGGACCACCGAAAAATTGAAAGGCGGCTGCCACGGTTGCCAGTCATCGGTGTATCCGTAGACGTTTCCGATTCGCGGACCACCCCTCAGATAAACCTTCCCATAGCCCATGGCCTCTAGAAGCCAGATTTCGTCTTCCTCGGAGGTGACGTTTCCAAAGGCGTGACCGTTCCGAAGGTGTTCGTTCTCAATCCAACCGTTTTCGTCGGCGACAGCTCGAAGCCAGGTTTCTCCGTTGGCTGCGACTTTACCTTCGGTGGGTAAGCGGAACTCGCCCCGGACCCACTGCAACTCGATGGGGTCGGCTTCGAGATGGGATCGATAGAGGTCGCCGCCCGGGCAAATCAATACCTCTTCCATCAGAAGCGTATCGCCTGCAGCATGGGAGGGCCCAGCTACGAGGCTGAGAGAGAGAAGAGCTAGGAGAGCGGGGAGTGAAAAGTAAAGAGGACGCATGGGTTTGATGTCGACCTTTGCCTACGAGTACGGATTATACTTAGAGGATGAACCATAGTCGGAGAAAACCATTGCTTCAAGGCTCATGTTGGCGCGCTGTTTTGGTCGTGGTGCTTTTGTGCGGTACGGTGAGCCTAGCCCAGGCGGTCGACCTTTCGGGGGTGCCCCAGATTCCCTGGCGACCGCATGTCTATGAGTGTCTCATGGCCGAATCGCCCGTGATCGTCGACGGTGATCTCAGTGAACCGGCTTGGGCTAACATGGCTTGGACAGAATCCTTTGTCGATATCCGGGGGGGCGATCACGAGAAGCCCAGGTTCAAGACGCAAGTGAAGATGACTTGGGACAACGACTACTTCTACGTTGCGGCCCAGCTCGAGGAGCCCAATGTTTGGGCCAAGCTGACCGACCGCGACGCGATTATTTACTACGACAACGATTTTGAAGTCTTCCTCGATCCCAACGGAGACACTCACGAGTACTACGAACTTGAAATCAATGCGTTCGGGACCGAGTGGGATCTCTTTCTCGGCAAACCCTACCGCGACGGCGGCCCGGCGCTCCACGAGTGGGATATCGCCGGGTTGAAGTCGGCCGTGAAGATTCAAGGGACGCTCAACGACCCCTCGGACAAAGATGAAGGCTGGACGGTTGAGATCGCCTTTCCCTGGTCGGTGTTGGGTTCTGCGGCTCGCCGAGATTGCCCACCTAAACCGGGGGACACCTGGCGCATCAACTTCTCGCGCGTGCACTGGGACACCGAGGTGGTTGGTGGCGAGATCGTGAAGCAAACCGGTGAAGACGGTAAGTCGCTTCCGGAACACAACTGGGTGTGGTCACCGCAGGGTTTGATCAACATGCACTATCCGGAAATGTGGGGCTTCGTGCGCTTTTGGGAGCAACCCTTCATGGGGCGGTTGGCTCATCCGGCCACCATTCCCGAAGAAGAAAAGAAGTGGCGACTGCGACAAGCCTACTACGCGTTCAAATACGGTGGGAAGATTCCAGAAGGCGTAGAGTCGCTAACGACACCTAAGGGTTTCGAAGCGTGGATTGCAACGGAGGAAGCGGTTTGGTTTATTGATGAAACCGGCCGTACGACCAAGAAGGCACCCTAGGGTTTTTGCGGAACCTCGAACACGATTCCAAAC
>JABDJR010000204.1 GCA_013003415.1 Candidatus Eiseniibacteriota bacterium
ATTCAGAGGCCTGAATAAGAACCTCCTGGGCCAAAAAGGCGGCCGCAGACAGCAGCGGGTCGCGAAGACCTGAATCGTCCAGACGAGGCTCTCCTGCCAACATGTAGAAGGAGGCCGCAATATTGCACTTGGCCCGAAAGGAGAGGCTGTCCTGAATGGCCGTCTCTAAAGCCAGTTTTCCCAGCGATTGTAAGTGGGGGGGATGGAAGGCTCGGTTTTCCCCAAACCAAACCTCAAAGTCAGCCTGGATTGCGGTTGCGGCTTCAAGTCGGGATTCTCGCTGGTGGTCCAGCAGGGATTTCGCTTCCGCACTTCCTTGGGCTAGAACGGGCTCCACGGATGGAGCCGCGAGAGCGCAAAGGCAAAGCCCAAGCGCCAGGGTCGCTCGTATTTTACTCACCGAATTCTCCTGAAGAGTCACTCCAACCCAAGGTATGATTATAGTTTAGACCACATACCCATCATGTACAACGCTGCGTTGACGAGGGCTAAGGCCCGTAGTAGCGTTGCAGGCTTTCTTCTCAGGGCAAATCGAGGTCCGATAATTGCGTTTGTTTGTCACCGGTTGGGACGGCCTCTTAGGCTCCTCTCTGGTTCCCCTTCTTCAGGAGTCCCACGAAGTTACCGGTGTGGGGATTCAGGACGGCGACATCGCGGACGGCACCTGGCTGTTTCCTCGCGTCTCTGCGTTTCGGCCTGACTGGATCATTCATCTTGCCGCCATGACCGCGGTCGACGCCTGCGAGGAGGCTAAAGATGAGGCCTATCGCGTCAACGAAGAGGGTTCGGCGATCGTGGCCGAGGCGGCTTTTGGGGCAAGGGCGGGGGTTCTTGGGATTTCCACCGACTATGTTTTCGATGGTAAGAAACAAACCCCCTATGGAGTTGAGGATCCGGTTAACCCCCTGAGCGTCTATGGACATAGCAAGTGGCTAGGCGAAGAGGCCCTTGGTCGCTACGATTCGCGCTGGGCCGTGGTTCGTTCAGCCTGGCTCTACGGCCCGGGGGGAAGGAGCTTCGTTAGCACCATTCGGAATCTTCTAAATACTCGGGAGACCATCAAGGTGGTCGATGATCAAGTGGGAAGTCCCACCTACACCGAGGATTTGGCTAGACTGATTGAGGGTTTGGTGCGGCGGGAACCGGAAGGGATCTATCATGGGGTGAATCGGGGCGCAGCCTCTTGGTTTGAGTTCGCACAAGAGATTGCCCGCTGTTTCGGATTCGATCCGAATCGTATTCAGCCCACATCGACAGAGGAGTTTGGGAGACCCGCGCCCAGACCTCCCTACTCGGTTCTCGACGGAAGTCGGGCCGAGAACGTTTCGCGGGTTACCATGCGATCGTGGAAAGACGCGGTGCATCACTTTATCGAGAATCAATCTTGGGATTAAGTTGAGGTTTGAGTTGAAGGCAGACATTGTTAAAAAGGCATTCGAAGAGTCCGCAGCCCTCTTCCAACTTTTGGCCAAGGAGCATACGCAGTTCGTGATCGACGCGGCTTCTCTGGTGGAGAATTGTCTCCGGGAGAACGGTCGGTTCTTCACCTGCGGCAACGGAGGGAGCGCCGCCGACGCGCAACATCTGGCCTGCGAGTTATCGGGGAAGTTCTATCTAAACCGCCCCGGGCTGGCCGCGGTTGCGCTCACCGTCAACACCTCCGCGCTGACTGCCATCGGTAATGACTTCTCTTACGAGGAAGTGTTCTCTCGCCAGCTTGAGGGTCTAGCGCAACCGGGAGATGTCTTACTGGGCATTACCACCAGTGGCGGAAGCGCGAACGTTGTACACGCTATGAAAAAAGCCAAAGCCATGGGGCTCAAGACCATTGGCCTCACCGGCGCACGGGGCGACAAGTTTGCCGAGCTATGCGACCTTTGTCTGGTAGTACCCAATGCCGACACCCCTCGAATTCAAGAAGCTCACATTGCTGCCGGTCATATGATTTGCCAACTCGTCGAAGAAGCTCTCTTCGGAGACGCTGAATGATCTTGAAAGATCTCGCAGCTTTAGCGAGGCCTTGGCAGTGGTCAAAAAACGGGATCTTGTTTGCGGGTCTTGTTTTTAGTGGGCATCTTTTTGATGCGGCCTATCTCAGTCGCAGCTTTCTTGGCGTTCTCGTATTCTGCATTGCCTCATCGTTGATCTACACCGTGAACGACATTTTTGACCTTGAACGTGATCGCCTTCATCCGGAAAAACAAAACCGTCCTCTGGCTTCGGGACGCGTGTCCAAGACGATTGCCATTTTATTTTCCGTCCTGCTTTTCGCCCTTTCCGTGGCGGGGGCGTGGACCCTTGGACGTCCCTTCCTTCTTACCTTGGGCGTTTTCCTCGTTCTAAACGGGGCTTACTCGTTGGCGCTGAAACAGGTCGTGATTCTCGATGTCATGATGATCGCGCTTTCGTTTGTCACTCGCGCGGTAGCCGGTGTGATGGCTTTGCGCCAGGTTGATCCCAACCTCGAACTCTCCCCCTGGCTTCTCATCTGTACCCTGTTCCTGGCGCTGTTTCTTGGATTTGGAAAGCGTCGTCATGAGTTGCGGCTTCTGGCGGGGGAGGCCTCCGGACATCGCGAGACTCTGGGGCGTTACTCTTCCGCTTTTCTCGACCAGCTCATGGTGATTGTGTCTTCTGCGACCTTGATCGCTTACGCCATCTACACGGTCGCCCCAGACACGGTGGCAAAGTTCAACAGCACTCATCTGGTCTGGACGGTTCCTTTTGTGACCTTTGGTATTTTTCGATACCTCTACCTCATCCACCAAAGGGAATCCGGGGGGAACCCGAGTCGGACGCTTTACCGAGACCTTCCTCTCTTCTTTTCCATCTTGGGTTGGCTCGCGGCAGTTGGAATCATTGTCTATGCCGGACGTTTCTAAGACGAAGAGATCCCTCTCGCTCAAAGCTCCGGCTAAGCTAAACCTCGGCCTAGAGGTTGTGCGCAAAAGACCCGATGGTTTCCATGACATTCGAACCATCTTCCAAGCCATTCATCTCTACGATTTTCTTACGCTTTCGCCCAACCCCCGCGGCGCCATCGAACTCGAGGTGACTGGCCCAGTCTCTGTCGATGGAAAGCTCGAAGACAATCTGGTGACGCGGGCGGCTTTACGATTGCAG
>JABDJR010000240.1 GCA_013003415.1 Candidatus Eiseniibacteriota bacterium
GAGCTGGCTCGTCTTGCCTACGATGCTCTAGGTTGTGCCGGGGTGGCTCGGGTTGACTTCCGTCTGAGTCCCTCAGGCGAACTCTTTTGCCTGGAAGTGAATACGGTTCCCGGAATGACGGAAAGTAGCTTAGTTCCCATGGCGGCCAAGGAGGCCGGCCTGAGCTATGGGGCTCTGGTCGAAGAGATCGTCTTACGCGCGTCTAGAGCCTCTGCCTAGCCTGGGAATAGCCAGAAACCCTTTAGTTTCAGGGTTTTCGGCACTTTCGATCTTGATCGAAGCTCATCAAATTGATAGAGTCATGGGGTCTCTCTGCGTCCTGCATCACTGAAGGAGTCTCCCCCAATGGCAGCCAATTCCCCATGCTTTTCCATGCTCCGCTTCCTGGCCTTGGTGATCACGCTCTCCTTTGCTGGCATGTTCGTCGCTTCCAGCCCTGCTTCAGCGGCGACCCATATTGTTTCGGTGAACAATTTCAACTTTGCTCCCAAAGACATCGTCATTCAACAGGGTGACACGGTTCGTTGGGAATGGAACGCGGGTGTTCACACGGTTACCAATGGAGCCACCCCCAGTGATGGCGGCGCGGGAACCTTGTTCGATGCCCCAATTAGCTCGGGCGATCCCGTCTTTGAGTACATCTTTACTACGGTCGGCCTTGTTCCCTATCACTGTGCGCCTCACTGGTTCGTCGGTATGACAGGGACCGTCGACGTACAACCTGCAGCACCTACAAACGCACGGTTTACGGTCTTGGTCCGTAACAACGAGTTCGACCCACGCGAACTTTCTATCGCCTCCGGCGATACCGTGGACTGGGTTTGGGAATCCGGGTTTCATACCACCACCAGCGGGATTGGTTCTGCTTCCGGCCTCAATGCGGGTGCCCTTTGGGATGCTCCCATCGACTCAGGCAATCTCATCTTTACCTACGTGTTCACCGCTGCAGACATTTATCCCTATTTTTGTCGCCCCCACGAATCTGTTGATATGCGGGGCACGATCTTTGTTGATGCGGGCACTCTGGGTACTCCCGGAGACGGGGGCCGCGTAGCCGGTTTCGAGATGCAGCCGCCTTTCCCCAACCCCACCGGGGGAGCGAGCACCATTACCTTCAGTCTCGAGACTGCCGACGATGTGAGTCTCGACGTCTTTGATATTTCCGGACGCAAGGTTCGGACCCTCACCGAGGGTCGCCGCGGTTCGGGAAGTCATGTCGTGCGTTGGAATGGAACCAATGAGCGCGGTCAGCGGGTTGGCTCGGGCGTGTTTTTCGCGCGTTTGAAAGTTGGAGAAGGCGAAACCGTCCAGAAGATTTTCCGCATGGAAGTTGGCGGCCACGCCCACCATCACTAAGATTTAGCTAGAAACTAAACACGATCGAGAATGGGCGAGGGATTTACGTTCCTCGCCTTTTCCATGACCTTCAGGACCATCAGGGTGACGTCGTCCTGGGCTTCTCGGTCTCCTAAGAAACCGTAGAGATCGGCCAAAAGCTCTTCGGTGACTTCTTGGGCTTCTGCATCTTTGGGGAGGGTTGAAACCAGGGTGTTCAGCCGTTCTTCCCCGAACTCTTCGTCCTCTTCGTTCAGAGCCTCGCTGATGCCGTCGGTAAAGAAAATAGCCCGGTCACCGGATTCCAACTTGATGCTGTGTTCCTCAAAGGTGACGCCCTCCATGATGCCGAGAATGAGCCCGCCCTGGGAGAGTTCCACCACATCTCCGTTGCTTCGTATCAGGATGGGGAAGTTGTGTCCGGCGTTGGAAAAGGAAATCTCCATGGATTCGCAGTTGATCAGCGCGATGAAGAAGGTGGCAAACTGCTCCAGGCGCGTGCTCTTGTAAACGAGATTGTTGATGTTCTTCATAATCTCGCTCACCGACTTCACCGAGCCGGCTTGGGTTCTGAGAGAAGCTTGAAGCATCGAGGAGAGAAGGGCCGCGGGCACGCCCTTACCGGATACGTCGCCGATGGCGATGAGAAAACAGTCGTTTTCCAGCGGGACCACATCATAGAGATCGCCACCGACCTCTTTCGAGGGAATGCTGGTGCCATGGATGTCGATACCGTCCACATCCGGGAAGGACGACGGTAGGAAAGAGCGCTGAATCTGTCGCGCCAGGTTTAACTCTTCCTCAAACCGCGCCACGGCCACGCGGTCGCGGAGCAGGAGACCGTTTTGCAGCGACACCGAAAGCTGGTCGGCGAGGGTGGTCAAAAGCGAAACGTCTTCACTCGTGTATTCGGTTCCCGCAACCTTGGGGCCGAGGATGAGCGCACCCACGGTTTCCCCCTTGGTGCGCAGGGCGATCACAAGCCTTGCGTCAAACACAGAACGCAAGAAGTCACGGTCACGCTCGTCAATGGGAGCCATTTCCGAAATTCGGAAACTCTGGGCGGTTGAAGGTAAACGATTGATGATCTCAGGTAGCTGGGCCACCAAAGGCTCCGGGATGTGATCGCCACGCCCGACATGCATGAGAGGAGCTTCTCGAGCCAGAGCGACGATATAGGCCGACTTCAGGGTGAGGGCATCTCCGATAGTTCGAATCGATCGGGCTAAGAGGAGATCGAGATCGATGGTGGTGAGGGTCTCTCGCCCGAGTTGTTTGAGGATGTTCCGATAATCTGCCGGGTCCCGAAGGAACAGGTGCTCCAAGGTTTCGCCCAGGCGCGACACGGCGGGCTGAAAAAGGATGAGCGCAAGAATAAGGAGCACCGGCTCAATGACTTCGCTATCCAGGCCCGTGACCTGGGTGAAGAATCGATTGAGTTGCACCACCACGGCAAGGTAGAAGCCCACTAGGAGCGCGCTGGAAATGGCATAGACGATGGCCTGGCGAGCAAAAAGCTTGGTGTCCAGAAACTTGTGGCGAACGATGGAGTAAGTTATAGCCCCCGAGCAAGCAAGAAGGGCGGTACTCGTCATTAAGGTGCTGAGCCACAGCTCAAGCTGAATTCCAAACAGGGTCGGAACCAAAGTGGCGCCGCTATAAAGCACCAAACAAACAAAGAGTCCCAATCCGATGACTCGAATCTGTTGGCGAATGCGTGGCTCGGTGGTGTCGCGGTAGTTTGCCAAAAGAAAAAACGCCGTGGCTCCCACGTAGACCAAGTTGACGAGAGAGAAGAGGGCTTGATGAATGCCAAGGAAGATCGTGGCAAGCCAACCAAGAACCTGGACCACCGGTTGCACCAGAGAGGGTACCGACAGGGACGAGTTGGTCAGGGTGGGCATGAACCAGCCAAGCCCGACCAAGAGTAAGAAGTGAAAGACGTGAGGAACAAAGACAAGCAGAGTATATCCCCGAAAACGCTTGGCAATCGCGCGTTCGGTGGGGAATACCGTGGCAAAGAGAAGCAGGGCGGGGAAGAAGAATTCCCAAATGTAGGCGAGGTTCTGGAAGAAGTCTCTGGAAGCAAACGTTTCTTCGAAATCAGGTCCGGAGAGGCTGGCCAAGAGACCCAGCGCCCCGATGATGGAGCCCAGCCCGCCAAAAAACAGCATCGCTGAAACCACGAGGTTGATGCGCTGACGGGCATTCTCTCGCAAAATAATCACGCCCAGGAGGAACACGAGTCCTCCTAGAGCTAATGTGACTGTTGCGAGAAGAAGAATAGTATCCATTTGCCCTCGTGGCGACCTAACCGGAGCTTAAGATTCAAGACCCGTCAATCCTAGCGATAGCGCCCTGGGGTTACTAGCCTTGTCTACTGGAAACGAAAGGTTCGGGCCGCAATCCAGCCCACAACGATAGAACTGATGAGCAAAAGCAAAACATAGGGCACAGCAGACGAAGCCGGTTGACCAAAGGAAACCAACTGATGGAGCGCGTTCATGGCCCATCCGGTGGGCAAAAAGTTGGCCAGCTGTTGCATCCAATTTGGGGTGATCTCGATAGGCCACCAGCAACCACCCAGGGCAGCGAGTACATTGCTGGCAATAACACCCACCGCGGTGGCCTGGGCCTCGGTTCGGGCAAGATTACCCAGAAGGATCCCCAACATGGCGGTTAGGCCTCCATAAGTAATCAGTACGACACTTAGCATGGGAAGGTTCTGTCCCCAGTTCACTTTGAAGACGACTGCACCCACGATCATGGCAAAAGTGAGTTGAATGAACCCCAGCCCCATGCGGGCGCCCCATTTTCCCAACACAATCGATTCGCGACTCATGGGTGCAGACGCCAAGCGTCGGAGCAATCCCTGATCGCGCTCGATCACAAGAAGAATGGCGCCGGAGGTGAGCATGATCAATAGCGTGAACATGACCATGGTTCCCGGGACCGCCTGATCAAACCCGGTAGGCGGAATGATGCGTGCCCCGGCTAACTCCGTCTTTAAAGTGAGAGTTCGGGGCAAGGTCGCCACGTCGCGGAGGTTAAGTTCGTTCGCGGGAAGGTCGTCTTGTTCCAGAACAATGAGGTCACCAATGACGGTGTAGATGCTTCGCAAGAGGCGAATCTGATCGTAGTCGCCTCCGGTAATGTTGCTCCCTTCCCGCCTGAAGGAAAGCTTGACCGGGTTCCCAGCCAAGATCGAGCTTTCAAACCCCTGTGGGAAAGTCAGATTTCTGAGGTAGGTCACCCCATCGGGAATCGTATCCGCATGCACAATCCGGTAACCCTGATTTTCAAGCCTCTGTTCAACATGGTCGCGAAGGAATCCACCGTCTCCTTCGTCGGTGATCAGAAGCGAGGGTGTGGAGGAACCTGAAGAGCTAAAGCCCGCGGTAATGTGTCCAATTAGAGCGAAAAAAGCAATCGGCATAACGAAGGTCCAGAGCAGAGTCTCCTTCTGCTTCAGCAGGAACTTCAGATCTTTGGTGGCAATGAAAAGAATGTCTCGCAGCATGGTCATCTCCCCACAAAGCCCCGGCTGATTCGGAGCTGGCAAAGAGAAAACAAGATTGCAATAACGACCAACACGAGGACCGCTGCGGGCAAGATGGTTTCGGGCCCCATGGAGCCGGAAAGGATCCCCTTGAACTTAACCAAAGCCCAACCGTTCGGGGTTTGCTTACCCACAGAAGCGATTCCCGAACGCATGAGCTCGAAGGGGAAAAAACTCCCCCCAATCATGGCAAAGGGAAACACCAGGGCGTTGGTGATGATGTTGCCGCCCTTGGAGTTGCTGGAGATAACCTGAATGAGGAGGAATAGAAGGTAGAGCGCGGCTCCGGTGAGGGCGAGCCAGACCACAGCGAGGGGGAGGTTAGCAACCTCAAGCCCAAAAAACAGCATGGCAAAAAACAGGAACGCCACCCCAATGAGGAGCAGCACCACGGTGTTTGCCAGGACCTTCCCGCAAATGAACTGAATTAGACGCCCGGGTGTGGTTAGGGTGCGGGTGAGGGTGCCCTTTTCGTGCTCTTTCCACACGTCGCTAGATCCGTTCTGGGCCGCGAAGAGAAGAGCCATGATGAGAAGCCCCGGAAGAAACACGGTGCCAAAGCTCATGTTCTTTTGGGGTTCCTTCGATTCAAGGATCTCAAGCTCGATGATTGGGGGGTTGAGATAGGGCATGGCCCCGGAAAAAACCTGCTCCAACCGGGTGCCGATGAGAGCGAAGTCCTGAGGTTCGCCTTCGAGATCAAGATCGCTCATCGGATTCAGAAGCGTGCGCTGCAGCAGGAAGGTGCCGTCCACCAAAACGCCTAAGGTTTCCGTTACGATGGCGGGAAGGATGGTCTGCGACGGGTCGGTTCGCAACACGAGTTCCATAGGGAGATCGTCGAGGACGGCTTGGCCGAAACCCTCAGGAATCATCAGGAAGGCCGAGGCGTCTCCTTTGTTGACCATCCTCAAGGCCCGCTCTTCCTCCATCATCGAAATTTCGATGAGATCGGCGAGGGGGCCCTGGTTAAAGGCGGCAAGGAAAACGCCACTCACAAAACTGTTGTCTTGGTCGGTCACCAGAAGCTCCGCTTTGGGGGCCGGTCCGTTGGAGCCCCCAGCAACGAGGCTGAGTAGTGAACCAATCACCACGGGAATGCCGACCGATAGGAGCAGGCTAATGGGATCGCGGAAGGCGCGACGCATGTCTTTCAGAAAACTAACCCAAAGGAACCTCATTCCCGAAGTTCCTTCCCGGTCAGCTTGATGAAGAGGGACTCCAAGTTGGGCTGACTGAGGGTGGTCTCGCGAATGTCGGCTCCGGTTTCCCCAATCGCGCCTAGAATTTCGGGTAGGCGATTGCCCCCCTGCCCGGCCGCAATCGTGATTTGAGTCTCGTGAATCTGAATGATTTCGATGTGGTCGAGGTCGTGGAGTTTCTTTTCAATGTGGGGAACATCGAACTGGCCGTTGAGGCGGAGGAGATCACGCTCTTCCGTGCGCTGGCGCAACTCTCGCATGGTCCCCTGGGCAATGACTTTGCCACCATCGACGATGGCGAGGGAATCACATAGGGCTTCCGCTTCTTCCATGTAGTGGGTGGTGTATAAAACGCAGGTTCCGGTTTGGGCCTGGCTTCGCACCAAGTCTAAGATATTCACCCGGCTTTGAGGATCGACCCCCACCGTAGGTTCATCGAGCAGGAGAACCTTGGGTTCGTGAACGATGCCGCAAGCGAAGTTCAACCGACGCTTCATTCCTCCGCTGTACTTCTTAATCGGTTCCTTGGCGCGATCGGCGAGACCCACCAAAGCTAGAACCTCGTCGGTTCGCCTCTTCAGGTCGGGCCCGGAAAGCCCATAGGCCCCGCCCCAATAGGCGATGTTTTCTCGCGCGGACAAGTCCTCATAGAGTGCGATTTCCTGGGGGACGACACCGAGTTCCTTCTTGGCCTTCGTGGAGGCCCCAACTATGTCGTGACCCAGGACCCGGACCGTTCCCGCATGGGGTCGGAGCAAGCCTGAAATGCAACCGATGGTGGTGGATTTTCCGGCCCCGTTGGGTCCCAGCAAACCAAAAATGCTACCCGCGGCAGCATCAAAACTGACTCCGTCGACGGCGACCACGGAGCCATACTTCTTAACCAAGTCTCGGACCTCAATCATGGTTCCCTCTCGTAGGGCTTGGGGGGTGACTGGAGAATAAGAGGGAACCCTAGAGGGGGCAATGTCGAATCCGACCGGCAGCCTATAGGACTAGACGAATGGGGGTCTGGAGCCGACCAGCGACGCTTCAAGAACGGCCCCAAAGTGCCGGAATAGGCGAACCTTGGGAGGGTATTAAGGATGGCGGCGGGACCGCTCTATCGTGTTCTGCGGCTATTATTTGTTAGAACTAATTATCTCGATTCAACAATTATCAAATCGATTTCTTATCGATCTTCCCCGAATCCCAAATCCTATAAAATAGGAACGTAAGCCGAGCCATGCCTCGCTCGGGGAAGCAAAAAAGGGGAGCACTATGGACCTCAATAAATTCACCGAAAAATCACAGGAAGCTCTGCAGGGAGCTCAGGCCATCATGGTTCGGCACGGACATGCGGAGCTCGACGGCGTGCATCTATTGAGTGCACTCATGCATCAGCCCGAGGGGTTGGTGCCTCGGCTCTTAGATCGAATGGGAGCGCCCCGCGAGCGGCTGGAAGACGCCATTGAATCCAATTTGTCTTCGCGTCCCAGTATGTCCGGCCCCGGCGCCGATCAGGGGCGCATGTCCATTTCTCGCGGCATGCAACGCATCTTGATTCAGGCCGAAGACGAGGCCAAGGACATGGACGATGACTACGTCTCGGTCGAGCATCTCCTGCTCGCACTTATGGAAGACGGAGAGACAGGGAAGCTACTCAAGAGCCATCAAGTGGAGCGCAAGGCTTTCGCCGACGCCCTCAAGCACGTGCGGGGTAGCCAAAAAGTAACCACCGCCAATCCCGAAGCCACTTATGAAGCGCTGGAGCGCTACGGAATCGATCTTGTGGCCCAAGCCAAGGCTGGGAAACTCGATCCTGTTATTGGTCGCGATGAAGAAATTCGGCGCGTGGTTCGCATTCTTTCTCGAAAAACGAAAAACAATCCGGTGCTGATTGGTGAGCCCGGAGTGGGAAAGACAGCGGTGGTGGAAGGGCTTGCCCAGCGCATCGTGCGCGGCGATGTGCCCGAGTGGCTCAAAGATCGCGCGTTATTTTCTCTCGATATTGGATCTTTACTGGCCGGTGCGAAGTACCGCGGTGAATTCGAAGAGCGCCTTAAGGCGGTGCTGGGTGAAATCAAAGACTCCGATGGGCGCATTATTCTCTTCATTGATGAAGTTCACAACATTGTGGGAGCGGGCAAAAGCGAAGGTTCAACCGACGCGGGGAATCTGCTGAAACCCATGTTGGCCCGTGGTGAATTGCACTGCGTGGGAGCCACAACACTCGATGAATACCGAAAGTACATCGAGAAAGATGCAGCTTTAGAGCGCCGGTTCCAGCCGGTGCTGGTGGATCCTCCTTCAGTGGAAGATACCGTCTCCATTTTACGCGGTCTTAAGGAGCGTTTTGAAGTTCATCATGGGGTGTCCATTCAGGACAACGCTTTGGTTGGAGCGGCGACGCTTTCCAATCGCTACATTACGGATCGGTTCTTGCCCGACAAGGCGATCGATCTGGTCGACGAGGCGTGCGCCATGATTCGCACCGAAATTGATTCCATGCCCGCAGAACTCGACGCGGTTACCCGAAGAGTGCTGCAGCTCGAGATCGAAGAAGCGGCACTGAAGAAAGAAAAGGACACCGCTTCCCAGGAGCGCCTGGAAGACTTGCAAAAGGAGTTAGCGGATCTCAAGACAAAAGCCGACGCCATGCGCGCCCAGTGGCAAACGGAAAAGGAATCGGTAGATCACACGCGTAAGATCCGCGCCGAGATTGAAGCTCTAAGAATGGAGATCGAGCGCGCGGAAAGTGATTACAACTTAGAACGCCTGGCAGAACTGAAGCACGGAAAACTTCCCGAGCTTGAGCGCCAACTTCAGCTTGAAGAAGCGGCCATGGCCGATCGTCATAGCGATGCCAGACTCATTCGCGAAGAAGTGACCGAAGATGAGATCTCCGAGATTGTGTCTCGGTGGACCGGAATCCCGGTGACCCGTTTGGTCGAGGGTGAGCGCGAGAAGCTGCTCCGCCTGGACGAAATTCTGCACCAGCGGGTGATCGGTCAAAATGAAGCGGTTCAGGTTGTGGCCGATGCCGTGATTCGTGCGCGTTCGGGAATCAAGAGTCCGGATCGACCGATCGGATCCTTCATCTTCTTGGGACCCACCGGCGTCGGAAAAACCGAGCTTGCCAAGACCTTGGCCGAAGCACTCTTCGATTCCGAAGAGAACATGGTTCGGATCGACATGAGCGAGTACATGGAGAAGCACTCTATTTCCCGATTGTTGGGAGCCCCTCCAGGCTATGTCGGTTTTGAAGAGGGCGGCCAGCTGACCGAGGCCGTCCGCCGGAAGCCTTACAGCGTGTTGCTGTTCGACGAGATCGAGAAAGCGCACCCGGATGTGTTCAACGTGTTGCTACAGATTCTGGACGATGGACGAGCTACCGATTCACAAGGCCACGTGGTGGACTTTAGGAACACCGTGATTATCATGACCTCCAACATTGGTTCAGAGTACCTGATTGAGGGAATCAGCGGAGACGGTCAGATCAGTCATTCGGCCAGACAATCGGTGCTTGGAGAGCTGCGAAGTTCGTTCCGTCCCGAATTTCTAAACCGAGTCGACGAGACGGTGTTGTTCAAGCCGCTCATGTTGGAGGAGATCAAACAGATTGTGGATCTCATGACCACGGAACTCCGTGGGCGCCTCATGGAACGGGGAATCACTCTGGAGATGACCGACACCGCACGGTCCCTCATTGCTGAGCGCGGATTTGATCCCGTTTACGGAGCCCGCCCTCTCAGGCGGTTCTTGCAGCGCGAACTGGAGACCAAGATCGGCCGAGCTCTCATCGCAGGAGAGATCGAGCTGGGTGGTCAGGTTCGAGTCGATGCTATCGATGGCGGTTTGAGCGTCGATGTAAAGTCGGAGACAGCGAAGAACTAAATACCGTTAGAGGCAACGCCTACGGTTTGGGCCTTGGCTCTTGCGCGTAAAGGGAAGCGGTCGGACAAGTAATGTCCGACCGCTCTTTTGTGCCTCCCCCCAGATCGGTCACGGCCTATCCGAACTGAGCTTCCTCAGTTGATCCGGACATGGCCGAAGTAGATGCAGTTCCGCCGGTCACGGTTTGCCTGACGAGATCGAAGTAACCGGTTCCCACTTCACGCT
>JABDJR010000253.1 GCA_013003415.1 Candidatus Eiseniibacteriota bacterium
ATCTTGACCTGCAGGCTCATGGGCATCTCACCGATCTCGTCTAAGAAAACGGTGCCCCCGTTTGCTGTTTCTAGTTTTCCTTCGCGAGTAGTGTGGGCGCTTGTAAAGGAACCTTTCTCGTAACCGAACAACTCACTCTCGAGCAGGTTTTCGGGGATAGCCCCACAACTAATGCTCACGAAAGGCTGATCATTCCTACGGCTGTGCTCGTGAATCTCGCGAGCCACGAGTTCCTTACCGGTTCCACTCCCACCCGTCACCAGAACGGTGACGTCGGCGGGGGAAACTTTTTGAATCATTCGAAAAACGGTTTGGATCTCTTCGCTTTGACCAAGAATGCGGCCTAGACTCCCGGAATCTTTCAGTTGCGATCGTAAAGTAGCGTTCTCTCTCTCAAGTTCACGGATAGAGAGGGCCCGTCGCAACATGATGCGAAGCTCGTCAAGATTGACGGGCTTGGTGAAAAAGTCGAAGGCACCACGTTCAACCGCCCGGAGGGCGTTCTCCCGTTCATCATTGCCACTCACCATGACAATCTTGAGGCTGTTGTCGTGAGACAGGAATTTCTCCAACAGTTCAAAGCCACCTTCAGGGTCATCATTCTTGAGCGCCAAATCCAACGTGACCATTTCGGGTCGTTCCCGCTTCAGAAGATCCCAGGCTTCCCCCGGAGTGCTGGCGGTAAGCACTTCGTACTCATGGGCCAGACCCCATTTCAGTTGGTTTAGGATGGCAGCGTCGTCATCGACGAGAAGGATCTTTGCGAGTTTGTGATTGAGTGGGGCTGCATTGCTCATGGTTGCCTCCCTTGGCTCATCGCCATGGAGTCTTTAGGGGTAGATTCTGATTCTGGGGCGGGTAAATTTGCGTTTGCTCCAGGCAAACTAAGTTCGAATGTCGTGCCTTCATTGGGAACCGAATGCACGGCTAGATCGCCGCGATGAGCGCGCACAATGATTCGACACTGATAGAGACCGATCCCCATCCCCTTCGATTTGGTGGTTGCGAAGGGGCGAAACAATCTCTCCCGAATAAACTTTTCGTCCATTCCGGACCCGCTGTCGGAAACCGAAAACAGCAAGCGAGGTTCTTGAACGTGTTTGAAAGACTTTGAGGTGAGTCGTAGAGTTCCGTGCTGCTCCATGGCCTCAATGGCATTGGTGATCAGATTCTCAAGGACTCGGCGAAGCATTTCTCGGTCCCCTTCAACCGCCAGCTCTGAATTGAGATCGAGATCTAAGGTGATCCCAGAGTAGGACTTTACTTTCAACCGTTCAACGCACTCCTTGACCAGAGCATCAAAATCGATGGGGCGATGATCAAGATCGGGTCGCTCGCGAAGCTGGTGGAGCCTCAAAATCAAGGCCTCAATATTGTCCGCCACGTTTCCAATGTCCTTAACTGCTTCCTCTCGAAACTGGGCGTTGTCGTGATGCAACTGCATGTTTTGGACAATCATGCGAAGGGGAGCCAAATGATTCTTCATGTCGTGAAGGAGCATGCTGCTCCATTGCGATACAAGCTCCATTTCGCGCGCCTGGGCCAGGTCTCCCGCAAGCTGAACCGATCGCACCACCGCGGCAATCTGCGCGCTCATATTGTCGAGCAAATCGAGATCTTCAAAGCTAAACCGATCTTCGGGGTGCGAACGTTCTAAACCGATGAGACCAATGAGCTGGTTTCCAATGGCCAGAGGAGCCACGATTTGGCTGGCGGTGGCTTTAAGCCAATCGTCGTCTTCCACATAGATCGGGACATACTCAAAGTCTTCCGGGTTCCGATCTAAGATCTGAGCTCGGTGTTCGGTAATGAGCTTGGTCGCCAGGCGACTCGATTCCTCGAGGCAAAGTCCCAAGACATCTTGCCCCTTCCCTTCTCTGACCTTAAGAGTCTTTTGATTGGAATCGGTAAGGGCAATGGTGGCCTCTTCAGCTCGGAACACTTCCTTCAACAGGCTCGCGGCCTGACGAAGCACCCCGGCTTCTCCTTCAGATGGGTCCAAGGCCCGCGTCATCTGAAACCATTGGGTTCGAT
>JABDJR010000402.1 GCA_013003415.1 Candidatus Eiseniibacteriota bacterium
GATTTGGCGCGACCTTCAAGCGGAGGGTCATAAGGGTTCATGCGAGCTACAGCAGGGTTCCGAGTAATCATCAAGGAACCACCTTTTGTAACGAGAACTCAAGAATGTCCGAGGCACCGGAGGCGAGAAGCTTTGGTACCAGTTCTCTAACATCGCGCCGCTCCACCACGGTCTTGACGGAAGCAGCTTCTCCCCCGGCTAGGGTCTGGACGGTCGGGCGCTTCATGGCTGGGAGCAGGGCGAGAATTTCGACCAAACTGCCATTGGACACGTTCATCTCCAGCACCACTTTGGATCTCGCATCGAGCGTGGATTTAAGAAGCGTCACAAGATGGTTCGCCTTTTCTCTCACCTCCGGGCGCTTGAGAGACTCCGGGTCAGCCACTAAGCAGGTGGAGGAGCGCATGAGGGTGGCAAGAATGTCGAGCTTATTGTCGCGCAGGGTGGATCCGGTTGAGGTGTTGTCGACAATAAAGTCAGCATCTTCCGGCGGATAGACTTCGGTGGTTCCGCTAGTCCGCAGCACTGTCGCCTCGATACCCTGAGCTTTTAGGAACGTTTGAGAAATATTCTGGTATTCGGTTGCGAGCACGAGGTTCTTGCGGGCACGGAGGGAATCCATCGTGTCCCCTTCCGGTGCAGCCAAAACAAGACGAACCGGATCGAGTCCCAGCTCAAGCAACACTTCTACTTCGGCGTTGTGTTCTCGTACCCAGTCGAGACCGCAAAAACCTAGCTCATGTCTTCCCATCGCCACGAGCCTTGGAATGTTCAGCGGCTTTAAGAACTTAACTTCGAGTTCGGGGTCAACGCATTGAGGGCGATAGTTGCGACCGTTTCCCTTGAGACCAAAGCCACTAGCACTTAAGAGTTCAAGAAGGTCTTTTTGCATTCTCCCGGTGGGGAGTAAGAGGCGGGTTTTGACTTTTTGGGGAGGCATGATTCTGATTTCCTATCGAGCGACTTTGAGTTTCCAAATTGGGCGTAGGACGCCGACACGCAGAGGGTGCGTTTAGCAATGATGGAAATGGGGATGTCGCTCCCGGAAAATCATGGGGCGTAGTATGCCATGGAATTTCGAGTTCGCAAGAGAAAAAACTTAGACATTTGTGAAAAAAACGGGGTGCTGCCCCTGCCCAAAACGTCGATGATGATCGCGGAGCCCACGCGGCAAGCCCTGGATTCGAGCGAAGTTGCGAATCATCCAGCGCAACGTCCGACTAATCACAACCAAATAGGCCGAACCCACAGCAAGGCCGGCCGGGACCAACCACCACCCCATGAGTTCGCGCGCTTCCGTGGGTAAATTCTTCCAACCGATATAGAAACTCCCGTCGCCAACCCACATGCCGACGTTTTCTGGGGCGAAAAGCTTGGCGATAGAGGATCCAATGAGGGTAAGACCCAGAGCGTAGCCAATGAGGGCGAATACAAAAACACCCCACCCGGCTGCGCTCACCATGGCCCAACGAAAGGAACCTTGAAGCAGGCGTTTGGGAGAAAGAGAATGACCCGCCCGGCTGACCACGGCATCACTCTGGTATAGCGAGGCGATGTGTTGAGGACTCCCTACGTGTTGGATCACGTCGCGAACCTCCGCCGCCGACGGATCCTCCCCGAGTCGTTCCACGATGTGGGCGTCAAACTCCCGCAACACATCTTCTACTTCATCTTGGGGTAGGCCGCGTAATTCTCTACGCAGTTGGATGAGATAGGAATCGATACTGGCACGGACGGAACTGTTGAGATTCATGGATTCTCTCCTGAGACAGGCTTTACGATCTGCTCAATCTTGTCGGCAAACACCCGCCAGGTAGCGACCATCTCTTGGACCTGACTTTTGCCTTTGGCGGACAATCGGTAGTACTTCCGAGGATGGCCCGCATCGGACTCCACCCACTCTGAGTCCACGAGTCCCTCTTTCTTGAGTCGACTCATGAGGGGATAAATGGTTCCCTCGGTCACAACCAAGCCGGCTTGGCCCTCAAGCTCTCGCAGGATTTCTAGCCCATAGAGCTTCTTCTCCCAGAGGATGGCCAGCATGGCCAAGTCGAGAGAGCCTTTCCGCAGTTGCGCCTGCCACTTATCAATCGATGGAGCGGGGTTTTTTGTGTCCTTCATTGCCCAGTATCTTGCTATACAAGATACCATGTTGTCAACAATGCTTTGATTTCTCCTTCTTCACTGTATGATTGCGCCCTATGAATCTAAAACCCGGAAGCAAACTCGGAAACTACGTCGTCGGTAAACCCTTGGGGTCTGGTGGGATGGGAGATGTCTACCAGGCCACGGACACCAAACTCGACCGAGAAGTCGCCATTAAGGTCCTCCCTGAGCGTCTCCTCCATGACACCACCATGCGGGAGAGGTTCGAGCGGGAAGCCAAAGCCGTCGCCGCTCTCTCCCACCCCAACATCCTCTCCATCTTCGACTTTGGAACCGATGGAAACACCGCCTACGCGGTGACGGAGTTGCTTGAGGGTCAGACCTTGGATCAGCGTTTAATCGAGGGCGCCATGCCTCCTCGAAAAGCGATCCAAGTTGCCTGCGACATTGCGGAAGGTCTAGCCGCAGCCCATGACCAGGGCATCATTCACCGCGACATCAAACCTGCGAACCTATTCTTAATGCAGGATGGTCGGGTCAAGATCCTCGACTTTGGTTTGGCCAAAAGTTTGCTCCCGGATGACGACAAAACCAACGCGCTAACCATGGGAGATGGCACCTCCCCGGGCACGGTTCTAGGAACCGTCGGCTACATGTCGCCCGAACAAGTGCGCGCTACCGAGGTCGACGGACGGTCGGACATTTTCTCTTTGGGTGCCGTGCTTCACGAAATGCTCACCGGAGGGCGTGCTTTCACTGGCGACTCTTCGGTGGAAACCATGAACGCCATTCTTCGGGAAGACCCAAGCTCCATTAGCGGCACCGGAGTTCAAGTCCCGTTGTCCGTTGAACGCGTCATTCGCCGATGCTTGGAAAAGAATCCTCAGGAAAGATTTCAATCGCCACGAGATTTAGCCTTTGCTTTAAAAAACGCGCTCGCGCCAACGACCGATCACGATGCGGCGCCTTTGGAGCCTCAGACCAAAAAGAAAGCAACCTTCCTCCCCTGGCTGGTGGCTGCCCTGGCCCTCGGAGCCTTGGGAGTCATGATGGGCCGGAGCTTCTCAGGTTCCGGGGATTCGAGCGAGACCATCGGGCCTCCGCAGGTGCGAACCATTACGTCTTCAGGGCGAGACTGGTCACCCGCGATATCTCCCGATGGAAAGCTCATGGCCTTCGTTTCCGATCGAGATGGACAGCAAAGGATCTGGCTGAAACAACTTCCCACCGGCGCTGAAGTGCCCTTGACCGACGGCCGAGATGCCATTCCCAGCTTTTCGAGTGATGGAGCTTCGATTCATTTTGTTCGTCAGGAAGGAGCCAACTCC
>JABDJR010000288.1 GCA_013003415.1 Candidatus Eiseniibacteriota bacterium
CTGCCGCCGCCATGATGGGAGCGAAGTTCCGCGCCGTCTTGTTGTAAATGAGATTGCCGTGCGTGTCGGCCTGCTTGGCTTTGATCAAGGCGAAGTCCGCGGACAAACCGCGCTCCAAAACATAGTCGCGGCCGTCGAAGGTGCGGCGTTCCTTACCCTCTTCCAAAGGCGTACCCACCGAAGTGGCGGTGAAGAACCCGGGAATGCCCGCGCCCCCGGCCCGAATGCGTTCGGCCAAGGTTCCTTGGGGCACCAACTCCAGCTCAATGCGTCCGTCGCGATACAATTCGGGGAACACGGTGGAGTTTGCGGAGCGGGGATAGGAGCAAATCATCTTTGCCACCCGGCCCGCTTTGATCAACGCGGCCAAACCAACTTCACCACTTCCCGTGTTGTTGTTTACCACGGTGAGATTCTTGGTGCCGAGATCGATCAGGGCGTGGATCAGTTCGATCGGGCTACCCGCTTCCCCAAATCCACCCACAAACACCGTGGCCCCGTCGAAAATATCACCGACTGCCTCGGCAACACTCCCGATCCGTTTGTTAATCATGTCCTACTCCAAAGCGTTAGCTCGAGCTAACCGCCTCTTTCATCTGCACCCGCTTGTATTCGTAGAGTCCGACTTCGTCGTACAAAACGCGATCTTCGTAGTCGTTGAACCAGATCGCATCGGGGTTGCGCCCCACAATGCAAGTCTGACCGCGTAGGGGAGCCCCGGCCGCGTTTCGCAAGTTCTTGAAGATCACCACACCGTTCTCGGAACCCTTGAGGCCTGGAATCGGCTCGTTGGTCACCGCCGCCACTTCGGTCTTGCCAAGGTAGTGGGTGATGGAAAGACGGGCGTGGTTTTCTACTCCCGACAGACCCTTTTGCGATTCGTTCAGCAAGTTCCAAGCCGTCTCGATCGGCACGTTAAAGGCCTGGTAAGCCACAATGTCGCGTCCGCAGAAGAAGTAGTGATTGCCAATGCCCACGTGATACAGCTCGCGCTGCAAGATACGAAGAGCGTCCGCGCTGTCATTGATGCCCTTGATGATGGGGGATTGGTTCTCAATGTTGATCCAGCCACGCTCAGTGAGGGCTTGGACCGCTGCCCAGGTGTCCGGGTGCCACTTCAGGGTGCCGTTCTCGTACTCGATGTAGTTGCCGTCGGCATCTTTGGCCAGGAACTCATCGGGGTGGTTGAAGTGAATCATGAGACGGAAACCCACGTGGGGGTAGGCTTTGTGGAAGCTATCGATCATGTTGAAGAAGGATTCGTCGAAGCGCTTGGGGAAGAAAGCCAGTTCTTTGGTACCCAGGCGAATGTTCTCGACGCCGGCTTCGGCTAAGGCCGCGAACCAAGCTGCAATCTTGCTGTTGGGGAGCACCATGGGGTCGCCGCCGGACAAGAGAATTTCGCGCAGTTTCGGGTGACCGCTCTTCGGATGGGCGCCACCGTTGTCGGCCACAATCTTGTTGTGGTTTTGCATGTAGGCGGTGACTTCTTCGATTTGGGCGAGGCCCTTCTTCGCCACCGTACCGTCGATGCGTTTAATTTCTTTTTGGGCGATGAGCTCTTCGCGATAGCAGAACCGGCAATGGGCGGAACAGGTCGAGATGACATAGAGCAATCCCATCTCGTACTTGTGGAGCAACCCTTCGATAGGGGCGTAGTCCATTTGGTTGCCCGGGTCTTCGGAACCCACCAGGTTCTCGGTTTCGTCGGGGCTTGCTTTCACGAGTTTTTGAATGGGTGCGCTTTGCTGAGCTAACCCGAAATAGTGACGGGTCATTTTGACCGGCATGCGCTTTTCGATGTCGCGCTCGGTACCGCGAAGCTCTTCCAACGCTTTCACTTCGTCTGCGCTGTAGAACCCTTTCATTTCGTCGGGCGCGGTGTCCCGAATAAAAGGAGTAAGACCGGCGATGATCTCGCGGTCGTAACGCGGACTCTCGACCTGGTCGAGGAAGGCTTGTTCTTTTTCGGTAGTGGCCCGTTTGCCCATAATTGCACCCAATAGCGATTCGAGCGGGTCCTCTTTGGAACTCACCAAAGCCTAGACCGCAACTCTAGTAGTGAAACGTTGTGAACTTTCGTGTACAATATTGTACAGATATGAACATTCAGACACAACCCCAATCTATCAGTGATTTAATCGCGGCCGTGGGGGCCGATTTGACCCCCGTGGAGCGGAAAATCGCGGCGGCCATCGTGGCCGAGCCTACCCTGCCCGCCTTTGGATCGGTCTCCGATCTGGCCGAGCACGTGGGCACGAGCCGGCCCTCCATCGTCCGCTTTGCCCAAAAACTGGGCTTCGATGGCTACTCCGAACTGCAGGAGCATGTGCAGCGGCGGATTGCTCAGAGGCCTACGCGCCCGAGTGATCGGATTCGCGAGGAAGGGGAGCC
>JABDJR010000318.1 GCA_013003415.1 Candidatus Eiseniibacteriota bacterium
GGAGAGTCCATCGCGGTTGTCTTCGCCCCAAACTTCAGTCCGGGCCTAACCATGCTCCAGAGTCTGTTGGCGCGGCTGCCCGAGCTCGACGACTGGACCTGTTCCATTCTCGACCGCCACCATCGCCACAAGGTCGACGTGCCCAGCGGCACGGCTCTCTCTTTGGGTAAAACCTTGAAGTCGTTCCAACCAACCATCCAGTCCTTTCGAGACGGTGGTGTGGTCGGGGAGCACACGGTAAACCTGAGCGGCGAAGAGGAAGAGCTCCAGTTCGTGCACCGCGTGTATTCACGAAGTGCTTTTGCGCGCGGCGCGCTGCTCGCCGCCAAATTCGCCGCCAAAGCTCCCAAAGGGTTCTACACCATGGCCGATGCTCTCGGTTTGGGAGACGCCCCTAGCCGATGAAGCCGCTTCGCGTCGGTTTTGTCATTGATGCTTTAAACCCGGGTGGAGGCACCGAGAACCAACTATTGCTTCTGCTTCGCAAGTGGAGTCGTTCGGACATCGAGCCGCGTCTTTGTACCTTGCACGACACGAAGCTTGAGGGTCTGGATGATGTTTCTCATCTCTGTTTACGCGTTGGTCGCCTAGCCACACCTAAGGGGTTCTTAGGGCTGTGGCGCATGTCCAAGTGGATGCGTCAGGAAAAGCTCGATCTGATGGTGACCTTTTTTCGGGACTCCAACCTTATGGGAACCCTGGCGGCAAAGTTTGCCGGGGTTCCCGTGGTGTCCAGCCGTCGCAATTTGGGGAAGGGCTATTGGCACACCCCTAACGAGATCCGCCGTTTGCGATTCCTAAACGGCATGACCCAAGGGTTTATTGCGAATTCGGATGCAGTGCGCCGATACACCATCGAGACTGAAGGAGTGCCCGAACACGCTATTACGGTCATACCCAATGCGATTGATCTCGATCGCTTTCGCCCCCGAACGAATCAAGAACGCCCGGAGCTTTTGCCCTCGGGGTTTCTCATTGGGTGTGTGGCGAACTTTCGTCCCATCAAAGGTCTGGATCTTCTGATTCCGGCTTTCGCTCAGGTCGCGGACCATGCTTTGAAACCCCAACTCGTTCTATTCGGGGCCGGCGACACGGAACCGGAGTTGCGTCGTCTCGTCCGTGACCATGGAATCGAGTCCCAAGTACACTTTCTGGGAAGACGTCATGATGTTCCGGATCTGCTGCCGCATCTCGACATGGCGGTCCTTCCTAGTCGGGGAGAGAGCCTATCCAACGCGGTTGTGGAGTACCTTGCCGTCGGACTCCCGGTCGTGGCCACCGACGTTGGTGGAACCCGTGAGCTGCTTCTTGAAGGCGGCTTAGGATCTCTGGTTCCGCCCGAATCCTCAGAGGCTTTGGGAAAGGCTCTCTTGGCCCTCCTAAACGACCCGGATCGACGAGCCCAACTAGGGCGTGATGCGGTGGCCTCGGTGAAGAAACGGTTTGCCGTGGATGCGGTGCTTCCCATGTGGATTGAAACCTTGCGTCGGTTTCATGCCGGCGAGCCGCCCCCCGCTTAGGGAAGCTTTAAGACTTGTCCCGCTCGCAGATGGTTCGGGTTCTTGATGCCATTCATGCGTTGCAGGGTACGCACGGTGGTTTTAAAACGTCCGGCAATGGACCCCAAGCTATCTCCACTCCGTACTTTGTAACTTCGTTGGGGCTTGAATAGAGGTTGCTTTTCATCGGGAATGCTGGCAAAGAGCCGATCGGGATCGCTTTCGATGGACATGGGAACACGAATGGTGAGCCCTTTGGGTATCCATTCTTTCCCTCTTCGAGTTGGTTCACGAAAGTCAAGGTTATGCATGTACAGCTGGTCCCGACTGACTCCAAAGGCTTTCGCTAGATCTTGAATCTTGACGTAGGCGGGGAGCGTGAAGTCGAGGGCGGGCTGGGGCTCGTCGAACTCAATTCCTGGGTCATCCGAGCTGAGAAGCCGTTCACTGACGTTTCGAGCGGCCAATAACTCCACGTAGAAATTTCGCCCCGCGAATTTATACCGGGGTCCACGGTACTCAGCCACCACCCGATCTATATCGGAGGACCCGATTTGGGATTGAGCGTCGAGCATACTTTGAAGCCCTTGGTTGTAGGCGGTGATCGCCAGGGGCCAAGAACCCAGGTTGTCATAGAGGTAGCGAAAGAAACGGGCCGAAGCACGGGCTGCCTTGTAGGGGTTGAGTCGTTCGTCGACGGCCTCGTCGATTCTTAGGTACTTCTTGCCCGTTCCGGACATGAACTGCCACATGCCCACGGCTCCCACAGAAGAACGGGCGTTCCAGCGGAAAGAAGATTCGATGTGGGGGAGATAGGTGATGGTTGCGGGAACCCCTTCCTCCTCAAATATTCGGGCAAAGTCATCTTTGTAGCGGGCTGCCCGGGCTACACCGTAGTGGAAGGTTTCTCGATTGCCCTTTTGGGTGCGGATATTCTCAGCCGCCCGTCGGTAGACCTCGGGATCGGTGCTGTTGTTCCAAATACCAAAGAGTCTTAAGGGGCGCCCGGTAAGGTTGAAGTAGTCGACATCTTCTTGAGCGAGGGCTTCAAGCTCGGCCGCGATTTCGTCGCGATAGTTGTAACGAATCTCCTCACGCTCTTGCATCGCACTTGCGTTTTTGCTGAGCGGCGGAACGCGATGGCACTCGTAAATCTTCGTCCAGTCGTAGGCATCGAAATAGACAACGTAGTCCTGGTCGTACTCTCCGAAAACTTTCTCCCAAAACTCCACCCCCGGCTTGAGGGCTTCGGGGACGGGTAGACGTTCGTCGGCTTGAACCGAAGCGGGGAGGGCGAGGGCACTCAGAGTGATCAAGGCGTAGCTCGCCACGAGGAGGACGTAGAAATGCCGTGCGTTGCGGTTGTGTCGTGAAGTGTCTTTTCCAATGCTCATCGTGTGTAAGTATACCTTTGAAGTGGAACATGTCTCAAGACGAACCCTAGTCGATGCACAAATAGCCGTGCTAGCCTGCTTCCGCAATGAGACTTAAGGTTTTCCTCGCCATCATGTTGGTTCTGGTTGTTCTACCGAACATCGCCCACACGGAGCCCAATCTAGATTCCGTGGCCGAGCGTCACTACGATCAAGCTTTTTTGGAGCGCTCCGAGGCCTATCATGCTCCACGAATTTCTAGCTTCATTTTGCGGTCTGTCATTCAGCTTGTGGTTCTTTGGGGCTTTGCGCTTCTGCTTGCCCCCAAACTGTTCTCCCATGGCTCGCACCGAATCCCTAATTGGGTGCGTCGTTGGATTGGGTTGACCGTTGCCTGGGGCCTGAGCCTTCTCATTCGTATACCCTTCACCGCCCATGCTTTCTCCCGCGCTCGTGAATTCGGTTTGCGACATGACTCCTGGGGCAGTTTTGCCATGGACTGGGCCCAAGGAGCAGCCATCCAATGGGTCTTGGTTTCCGTTGTGGGCCTATGTTTGCTCGGGTTCTTGGGTCAGGGACGCCGCTTTGGCTGGGCCATGGCCGGAACTCTGATCTCGGTCCTGGCTTGTGCCTATGCGTATGTTGCGCCTATAGTTATAGACCCCCTCTTCAATCAAATTCGACCACTTGAAGAATCCGAGCTTCGGACGGAAGTGGTTCATCTTGTTCAACAAAGTGGCTTGGAATTGGAAGGGGTCTGGGTGGCCGACGCAAGTCGACGCACGCGAGCCGTGAACGCCTACTTCACCGGTTTTGGTTCCAGCCGGCGTGTGGTTCTTTACGACACCTTGATCGATACTCTTCCCAAGGATGAAGCTCTTTTGGTTGTAGCTCACGAGCTAGGTCACTGGCAAAAGCAACACGTCAACAAAGGGTTGTTGATGGGGTTAGTAGCAACCTTCGCCGGATTAGCGTTGGCACAATTCCTCATGAATCGAGTTGCCCGTCGTCAGGGGAGCTCGCCCCTCAAGAACCTCACCAGCCCAGCCTGGGCTCCCGTAGCCTACGCCGTTTATGTGTCCGTGTTCCTGCTATCGTTGCCGGTCAGCAATTCTATTTCGAGAGCCATGGAGACAGAAGCCGATCAAGTAGCTCTCAAGCTGATTCAAACACCGGACGTCTTTATCGACGCAAAAGTTCGAATGGCTAAACAAAACCTTTCCAATGTGAATCCTCCTCGCTGGGTTGAAGTTATTTTCTTCACCCACCCATCCAACGTGCGGCGAATCGCTCTTGCGGAGGCGGGACTTTGATCCGAGTTGAAAACCTGAAGAAGAACTACGCCGCTTTCCCGGCGGTCAAAGGTGTGTCCTTCGAAGTTGCCCCCGGTGAGATCGTCGGTTTCCTAGGGCCCAACGGAGCCGGCAAGACCACCACCCTTCGCATCTTGAGCGGCTATATGCCCGCCTCGGGAGGCACGGCGGAGATTAGTGGCAAAGATGTTTTTCGGGACTCCCGCGAAGTGCGTCGACAGACCGGATATCTGCCGGAAGACGTACCCCTCTACCGCGACATGACCGTCACCGCTTACTTGCGCTTCTTGGCGGGTCTGAAGGAAGTGCCCAAGGGACAACTTGGCAGTGAAATCGATCGGGTGATTGGTCTGACCGGGTTGGAACCGGTGGCGAAACGCCTAGTGGGAAAATGCTCCAAGGGCTATCGCCAGCGTACGGGTCTGGCCCAGGCTCTTCTCGGCGACCCCCCGGTTCTTCTTATGGATGAGCCCACGAGTGGTCTCGATCCTAACCAGGTGGCTGAAGTCCGAGAGCTAATTCGCACCTTAAGCGGTGAGAAAACTGTGCTCTTATCGAGCCATATTCTCTCTGAAGTTTCCCAAATCTGCGCGCGCGTTCTGATTATCAACAACGGCGAACTGGTCGCATCCGGCTCACCAGACACCCTGGCCCGTGAGCTGGGAACCGGGGAGGTGCTGTACCTGAGAGTAGGCGAGAGTATTCAGTTCAAAGAGCTGGAGGGGGTTGCCGGAGTCGAACGCATGGAGCCCGTTTCGGCCAATGCTTGTCGACTCAATGTAACCGATCCAGAAGAAACGGCTCCGCGGGTGGCGCGTTGGCTTGTCGATCGAAACGTCGATCTCTTGGAATTAAGGCCGGAGAAAGCCGACCTCGAAGCCGTGTTCCGTCGACTCACCGGGGAGAAGAACCATGCGTAGTGTATGGCTGATCTTTCAACGGGAATTTCAGGCCTACTGGACGAGCCCGGTGGCTTACGTTGTCCTCGCCATGTTCCTCATCCTCTCGGGCTTTTTCTTTTTTGGTGAGTTCTCTCGTTTTGTAGATTTCAGTCAACGCGGCGGGTCAGGTGTCGACGTCAATCAGATGCTGATTCGACCTTACTTCTACACCGTTTCCGTCATGATCCTATTCTTGTTACCTCTTGTAACCATGCGACTCTTTGCCGAAGAGCGACGCCAAGGGACGCTCGAAGTTTTGTTGACGACCCCGGCTACCGAATTCTCGTTGGTTTTGGGTAAGTTCTTTGCCGCCCTTGGGCTTTTTGCCGTCATGATGCTCGGTTCCGTCGTTCATATCGGACTCCTGTTCATTTTCGGGTCTCCCGATCTCGCGCCTGTCTTAACCGGGTTCTTAGGACTCTTTCTTACCGGAGCGGTCTATATCGCTATTGGGGTTCTGCTTTCATCGCTCACGCAAAACCAGGTGGTGGCCGCCGCCATCTCCTTCTCGCTGTTTCTAGCTTTGTGGCTCTTCTATTGGATCGGTGGTTTAACCTCAGGATCCTTGTCCAAAGTGTTGCTCTACACGAGCCTGGCCGGCCACTTTGAAAATTTTGGTCGTGGCGTTCTTAGTAGCTCCGATTTTGTGTTTTATCTCAGCTGGATTGTTGCCGGCCTCTTTGGGGCGACACAGGTTGTTCAATCGACACGGTGGAAGGCCTGATGCGAGGCAATAATCTTTGGGCCGTTTTTGGACTCATCCTTGTTCTTGGTGCGGTCGTCCTCCGGCTCTCGGTCCTCAATTCGGAAACCTCGTCTCTCTTGGTGGGCGTCGCCGGGGTTGTTTTCTTTCTGGTCTACTTCTTTCGAGCGAGTCGAGAAGTTCAGGGGTTCCTCAGTCAGCGCAGCACCCAAGAGGGTGGTAGCGCCATTGGAACCACGGCTTTTGTTATTGGAATCGTCATCTTCATCAACATTCTGGGAGTTCGGTTTCCCTGGATGAAAGACATTACGGCCGACAAACTGTTCACACCGGCTCCGGAGACGATCTCGGCTATTGAAGATGCGCCGGCCCCGGTTGAGGTTTTTGTCTTTTACCCGGAGGGGTCACCGACTTCAGTGCGCTTAAAGAGCCAGCTTGAAGCCGCGCAGATGGAAGCCCCAAGCCTGGAATTCGAAATCATCGATCCTGACCGCGACCTAGCCCGCGCCCTTGAGTTTGGTTTAGCCGAATACACCAACGTCGTACGGATCGGTGAAAAGCAAGAGACCTTCTTTGGGCATCAAGAGGAACACTTTGTCGCGGCAATTAAGCGGGCCTCCCGAGAAGAAGACCTGGTGGTGGGTTTCATGAATGGCCACGGTGAATCGCGTCCCAGCGAGTCGGGTAATTCCGGTACACGCCAGGCGGGTAGGCTGCTCGACAATCGCGGTTATGTGGTTCGCGGTGTGAACTTGCTTCAAGAAGACATCGATCTTTATGAGGCGGTGGATCTGCTTGTCATTCCAGGTCCTCAGCTTGAGCTGAGTGATGAAGAGATCCGAGCCGTGAAAGAGTACGTTGATCAAAGTGGGCGTCTCTTTATCATGCTCGATCCTGAGTATCAGGTGACCCTGCAGCCCATCTTGGATATCTATGGGATCACTTTTTTGCCTTCGCTCGTTTCGGATCCAACCCAGCGCACGCCCCAAACCCTACTGCCCACCGATTTTTCCGCACACCCCATGGTGGTCGATTTGCGACGGCAGTCCTTGAGCCCCGTGCTTCGAGGGGTTGGGGAATTCCAACGACGCAACGTCGGGGAATCGGTGCGAACCGCGTCGGTCATGTTTTCAAGCTCCCAAGCTATCCGGCTTGGGGATGCGGGAGACCCGGTGCCCGGTCGTCGAAGTCTGGCCGTCGCGGGTGAGCGCCGAAGTCCACGAGGCGACGTGGTGTCGCGCATTGCGGTCGTGGGAGATGTGGACTGGGTTACGAACACGGCATTGGATGCCCTTGGTAATGGCGATCTGTTTTTGTCTACAGTCCGGTGGCTGACCGAACAAGATTCCGGAGTCACCATTCGGCCACGGCAACAAACAACACGCCCTGTGATTGTTTCGCGTCAGCAGGGGCGAGCCCTGCTTGTTCTTCTCGCCGGGCTGCTTCCGGTAGCTGTGCTCTTCGTCGGGGGGGTCGTGTGGTGGAGGCGACGCTAGCTTGAGCCGAAAACCTCTCCTTCTAAGCGGACTCATGTTCCTTCTTCTGGGCGGCTTATCCTTTTGGATCTTGTCCATGCAGTCGGAGCCCGAAGAGGTCCCCTTCTTCGCACTTAAGCGAGGAAACCCTGACACCTTGGTTGTGATCACGCCGCCGGACACCTTGGTTGTGGTTCAAGGAGGACGCACGGGTTGGATGCTGATCGACCCGGTTCAGGACACGGCGGACGGGCTGGTTGTAGAGTCGATGCTCAAGCGACTTCGAAACCTGAGGGTAGGGCGCCGTTTCCCGATGAGTGAGCAGAAACTCGATACCTACGGTTTTCGATTTCCCCGAAACACGATCATTGCCAAGTACGATGACGGTCTTGCTCCGGACACCCTTCTTGTTGGCGGCTTCACCCTAAACGGTGATGAAGACTACGTTCGAAACGGAAGTGGTTCCGAGGTGGCTTTGGTTCCCACGCGTGAAACGCGAGGCTACTTCATCAAACGACTGGAGTCGCTCCGTGACACGCGGTTTCTCCCTTTCAACCCCGGTCGCGTGGTAGGTATCCGAACCCTGGACAAGCGGGGACGCGTACGCTTCGACTATCGGAAGATGGAGGACGGCCGTTGGCGGGCCCTTGAGCCTTACCCTGGGCCGCTCTCCAAGCGTCGGGTCGACGACTTCCTCTCCGGGGTTAGCCATATGGAGGTGGAGGGGTTCTTAGAGGGTCGTCCCGCGAGAATCCGAGCCGAGGCCTCCATCGAGATCGTGCTGCAAAGGGGGGATACCCTGAGCGCCAGCGTTGGCCAGCTCTCCGAAACTCCGGAGCGGCGCCTGGCCCTTTCCAATTCACGGCCGGGAATCCTCCTGGAAGTCCCTGAACGCTACCTAACGCCCTTAGAGGCGGATCTCAACCGCTTCCGAGACCCCAATATCATTCCTTTTGGCCTGAAGGACGTCGACTCCTTACAGGTCTACGTCGGAGACAATCTCACGCGGACATGGAAGTCCGACAGCTGGTCTGGGGTATCCAAGGATGAAGCGCCTATTCGCCGGGTGATGGAGAACTTTCTCCGCTCCCGGGCTGGGAGTTTTCACCCAACAACACCTAAACGGCTGCGAGAGTTAGGGTTCCCCGACCTCTCCGAGAAGATCGTTTGGCATGGGGCCGGGGATACACTGTTGGTCTTGGAGCGTGGTCAGGAAGGTGAGGGCGGGTTGCCCTTGCGGGGAGTGGCAGGTTCTGCCGCCCGTCCCGGCGAAATCCTGGTCGTGCCTACTTCACCAATGTCTGATCTATGGGACTTTTTGCGCCGAGGAGAGTGATCTTCTTGAGGCTACCCGGCTAAGTTGATAGCATTATTGCTCTTAAAAATCAGCCGTGAGGGAGAATTCGATTCAATGCCGAGTTTTTTTGCTAGGGCCATCCTAAAGGCCGGGTTTGGGCTCAGTGCGGCCCTCCTTGTATTGCTTAGTTTTGCGAGTTCCGGTTTGGCGGAGACCCGTGTCGGAGGCACCATCTCCGGAGAAGAGACTTGGGACAAGTCGGGCAGCCCCTATATCGTCTACCAGGACATCATCATTCCTGAGGGGGCAAAGCTCAACATCACCCCGGGAACCACGGTTCGGTTCAAGCCCAACATTGCCGATCAGTCTGGGGTCAACCAGTTTGATCTTGAGATTCTGGTTCACGGTGAGCTCTTTGTTGAGGGAGCGCCCGAGGACTCTGTCTACTTCACTAGCGACGCCAGCAAACCCACCTGGCAAGACTGGCAAGGGATCGTTGTCAAAGGAGAGAACGCCAAGGCTTCTATCTATGGCGCCCACCTTGAGTTTTGCAGCATGGGCGTTCGGATCGAAGGGGGAGTGGTCGACATCACCAGCAGCACCATTCAGGGCTGCCACCTCTACGGCGTGTACGCCATCAGCGGTACGGCTAACCTCGACACGGTCTATATGACCACCATTGGGAACACCGGAGGAACAGGAATCGGGGTGTGGGGAGATGGAGGAGCCATCATCAACATCACGAACTCGTTTCTGATCGGAGTCCAATCCGGCGTGTCCTTCAGCCGGGGGAGTACGGGAACGATTTCCTTCTCGGTGGTTTCCTTGTGTGTTCGTAACGGGGTCATCGTTCGGAACTCCAATCCCACGATCCACCACACCAGTATTTCCGGCAATGAATATGGGTTGATTATCAGCGCGGGCGCGGCCCCTACCATCTACGACAACAATCTGTTCAATAACGGAATCGCCGATCTTTGGATTCGCGACTACCGCAAAGAGGTTGCCAAGGTCGATGTAAGCAAGAATTTTTGGGGTACAACCGATCTCGCGGAGATTGAAGAACGCGTTTTGGATGCGGTGGACAACCCGGACGAAAAAGGGTACGCGGTGGTAGAGCCGTTTCTGAATGAAGCCGCCATCACCGACGCGGCCTTCGTCGAAAAGAAGTGAGCGAGACTCCCGATCTCACCGTGGTGGTCATGACCACCGCCCCTTCAAGCGAAGAAGGGACACGTTTGGCAAAAATTCTTGTCGAAGAACGACTTGCTGCTTGTGTCTCGCGAGTTCCCGCAGTACATTCTCATTTCCGATGGGAGGGGGAGATTCAAGAGGCCACGGAAGAGCTTCTGGTGATCAAAACGCACGCCCGACGCGCACCAGACTTAACCCGGCGACTCTCTGAAATCCACCCCTACGATGTCCCAGAAATCCTTGTACTGCCCGTGGCTGCCGGCCTGCCCTCCTACCTTGAGT
>JABDJR010000355.1 GCA_013003415.1 Candidatus Eiseniibacteriota bacterium
AGGCCAATGACCAGAATCTTGGGAGACTTGGCCGAGGACCCGCTACACCCAAGAGTACCCGCCAGCCCTAGAGTCAGACTGAGAACAATGAGGAATGCGGTTCGAGTGGCAGCGCGCATAGACCTGAAAGTGGGTGAAGTTGGAGGGAGCATTGGGCGGAGAATTATATCAGGTCACCGAGATTGAGCCAGGAATCCGGGCATTAGTTTTCCGTTGCCGCGTCCTGCTTGACCTGACCCCAAGTGGCTTCCTCAATGACGGGAAGCGTACACGGGAGTTCCCCTACCTGACTTCCGTCTTCCGAAAAGGCCACCCAGCCAAACTGATCACTATCCAAGCGAGTTTCTGCACGCTCGCAGTTCGCTACCTTCACCGCAGGATCAGGAACCGGTCGCTCTATAATTTTCAGGAAATCGTCGCCGTAAGCCGTGACATACATATAGCCCAAGATGGCGGTGACCCCGGCATCGAAGGAGGGCTGATACTTCTGACACTCCTCAAACGTCACGATGGTCCCCGAACCTGCGTCAGGCCAGTTTGCGGAGGGAAACTCAAGGGTGCCGCATTGGGACCACTCAAAGACTTCGAGGCCCGAGGAGCCACCTTGAAAGTCGATTCCGAACTCAGCCCCTAAGATGCCTTGGCTGGGATCGCTGTTAAAAACGCAAATGTAGGCGAAGTAAGGCAGATGAGCCTCGCCACCAAGTTGGATACTCTCATCGTTGCAGGCAACGGGATCCTGATTGCAGGGCCTGGATTGGGGATCGGTTAAGTAGATTCCCACGGAGGCATTCTCATCGATTCCCTGAGCGAGGGCTTGCGAGGGAGCGGTGAGGAGGATTCCAAGAGCAAGGATCGAAAGGAAGCTGGGGGCTAGCTGTAGTTTCATTGAGGCAGCATCTCCTAGGAGCAAGAATGGCGGATGTGTACGCTTTAGTACCCAGTCGCTGGGAGATTTCTCCCCCTAAATCCTAGAATTAGTCTAGCAGAAGACCCAACGAATGACAGGTTGCCCTTTTTTGATCGGCGAGCCTGGCCCCGGCTTAAGGCCAATTCCCTTGGAAGCCCTCAACCTGTGGAGGATCGCTATTTTTCGTGAAGGAAATGTGTGGTCCTAAATCTGGATCCCAGTTCGAACCCAGATCGGGCGACGGCCCCATGACCTATACCGGCGCGACAGCCCCCATCACGCGAAGCATAAAAAAAGGCGAGTGGGAAAACCCACTCGCCTTTTAAAGAACTTTACGCTAAGCGAAATTATTCGCCAACGTTGCTCTTGATGGCACCCCAGGTGGTGTTTTCGACCGGAGTCGGAGGGGTGTAGCAAGGAGCATAACCCGCAACGCCACCGAATCCGACCTTACCGGCCGCATCGGGGTAGCAAAGATCGCTGGAGCTGTTTGCACAGTCAGCAACCTGGAAGTCCTGAGCAGGAACCGACAGACGCGGGGTGAGGCAGTACTGACCAGCACCATAAGCGTACAAGTAGGCTTCGCCGAGAACCGTAATGGCAGTGGCACCAGCATCCGCATCGTTGGGCGTGTTCTGGCAACTGGCAAACGTGATGGCGGTGACGCCACCGGATGCCGGCCAACCGTTTCCGGGGAACTCAAGATCACCACAGTTGGTCCAACCGAAGTGGCCAATGGATGCATCGTAAGCAATACCGAAGGAAGCACCGGTGATACCGGCAGCAGGATCTGAACCAACTACGACGTGATATGCGGCGTAGGAAGTTTGCAGGTTACCTTCAGTGTTGATGTTTTCGTTGTTTTCATCCGTGCAGAGCAGACCGCCGGTTTGTTCCGGAGAAGCGGTGGTACAAATCGTGATCGCTTTTGCGGGACGAGAGGTAAGGTGAACAGCAATTTTGGCGTCGGCTTGGGTTCCGGTACCGGCAGCAAGAGCGACCGCGGTGGAGCCAAACACGAGACAACCAGTGACCATAGCGAGAACTAACGCACGCTTCATGGTGAGGAGACCTCCTTTAGCGTTTTCTAAAGTTGCGAGAGAGTGAATCTTTGGCCTCTGGAGGTTACCAACGCTAATTGGGGACCGCTCGAGACCGGTGTTTTCGGACCGGTAAGTGGAGAGCACCACATACCGGAACGAAATCTTAACACAGGAAAACCTTGAAAATAAAGCATTTCCTGCGATTAAAGCAAAAAACGGAGCCCTAACCCGTTGACAAGCAGCGAGTTGGGCCCCGTTTTCAATCGTTCAGGCTCTTATTGAGCCACGCAGGACGTACCGTTGACGATATAAGGCGTCACGATAACGGCGTCACCAAGGGCGACGGTGTCATCATACGGATCGGTGAAGTTTGAACAAACTTCAGCGGTACCACCAGCGATAGGACCGGTGTGGAACACAGCGTCAGCAAGACCAACGACGCAGTTGGCATCGCCAACATAGTCATCGTCGGTAGGCAAGAATCCGCCGGAATCCACAGCGTCAGGGCTGTTGATTTCGATCTGGCAAAGCTCGATACCGTCGGCCAATACCTGGGCGACGACAGCACCACCACCGAGACCAGCTGCGGAAACGCAGCCACCGCCAGCGATGTTGAAATCAGCTTCGCCGGAAGCGTTGGTTACAGCAGTGATCGAGGGGTGAACCTGACCGACACACCAGCAAACCACAGGATCGGCCTGGGCGCTGACACGAATTTCAACCAAAGAACCGTTCACAGGACCGGTAGCACCGTTCACCGTTACGGTGTAGGTGAAGGAACCGTCGGGCGTAATCGTCAAGAAAGCAGGACAGTTACTGAGGGCCGGATCCGGAATGTTGGCCATGGCGGCGGTTGCGGCAAACATGCCGACAATCGCGAGCACTAGGCTGATGCGAAAAAAGCGAGCCATCGATGCACCTCCAAAAACAAGTGTCGAAAATAGAGCTAGTTGCGAAAAACCACGAGAAGATCCCGCAGCTGGTTCCGTCTGGAACCATAGGGGAAGCTCCAGGCATGCAAGAAGTCTAGCCATATATTCTATAGATGTCAAGAAAACATTAAATCCAAGAGGTTTTTGTTAACCGCTTGAGGGGCAGAGAGTTATACCTCCCTGCCCCCTTGTACACCGGGCTCTTTTGTAAAGTTCCTGTGTTAAAGGTCAACGAGATGTGGGTAATGACACCCTAATACCCACCAAGCTGCGCTAAGGCGCCTGGGTACAGGTGTTCCCGAGAACGACGTAGGGCGTCACAATGACCGCGTCTCCCAGACTGACGTTGTCATCAAACGGTGCCGTGAAATTGGAACAAAGCTCCACCAAACCATTCGCTATGGGAAGGGTGTGGAAAACCGCGTCCGCCAAGCTCACCGTGCACTCTCCAGCTG
>JABDJR010000411.1 GCA_013003415.1 Candidatus Eiseniibacteriota bacterium
TTCGAAAGCGGGATCGATGCCGGTTGTCCCTGGACCGATGAGGTGGCGTTCTTGTTCAAGGGAGATGAACTCGTTGTGATTCGCTACGACAGTCGTTGTCCTGAGGAAGGATATCCCCGGAAGGTCAACTGATCTCAAGCGAGCTCGAGAATCAACTTAGGCTAACCTCTGTTACTATGCAGGCGATGGGGCGATTTATATTTGCCTTTGGAGGAACTGCTGAGATGAAGCAAATTACCTGTTTTTTGATTCTAACCCTTGTTTGCACCCCGCTCCTTAGTTGCAGCAATGCGGGCAAAGGGGCAGCGATCGGCGCCGCTGGTGGCGGCATTATTGGTGGCGTGGCCGATGACAACACGGTCCGTGGAGTGCTGATCGGGGCCATGATCGGTGGCGTGGCCGGCGCCATCATTGGCAGCTATATGGATGACCAGGCCCGCGAACTTGAAGAAGATCTTGAGGGCGCTAGGGTGGAACGCGTGGGCGAAGGAATTCAGATCACCTTCGACTCCGGGTTGCTTTTTGCGGTAGACAAAGCGGAGCTAAGCGCGGAGGCGCGTGCCAATCTTGTGAAAATGGCTGGAGTGTTGAAGAAGTACGAAAAGACGGATGTTCTTCTGGAAGGGCACACAGACAACACCGGTTCCGATGACTACAACATGGGTCTCTCGGAGCGTCGGGCGGAAGCGGTCGCACGGTTTCTGAGTGCCAACGGGGTGAACGGAAATCGATTCACGGTGGTTGGCTATGGGGAAAGTCAGCCCATTGCTTCTAATGAGGATAGCTCCGGTCGGGCTATGAACCGGCGTGTGGAAGTTGCCATCATCGCGAACGACGAACTCAAGGACTGGGCGGAAGATCAGGCGGAATAGGAATCGGGAGTTGACCTCTATCGAAAGCTGGCGAGTTAAGCTTGCCTAGTCCTTCTGGTGGTGCAACCCCGATTTGATCTTCTCGACTTCCGCGGCAAGTTGTTCCGGGGCCTCTTCCTCATTCGCAATGAGGTAGAGGGACTGCATGATGTTTAGGGCGTAGTTGCCGATCTTTTCACAGTGGTTGTTGATCTCCAGAATCAAGATCTCGCCTTCGATATCGGCATCTGCCTCAGCCATCCGCTTCATGGCTTTACGATTCACTTGCTTTCGAATGCGATCAATTTCGTCTTCTAAATCGAGAGCCTTGCCGATTTCTGTATCGCTGACGGGTTGGAACATCTTCTCGTTGTACATGTCGATGAAGGTGGACACGTGATTGGCGCAGTCACGAATTCCTTCCGTGGCTGTTTTAACGAATTCGTGTTCCTTTCTATACTTCCTTCGGACAAACTTAATCAGTCGGTAAGTCGTGTCACTGATCGATTCCAATTCGGCAACAATACGCAGCATCTGCGCCACCTGAATCGCGTTTCTCTGGCCGATATCGTCGGCGGTAGCCCTAACCAGGTACTCCGTAATTTCTTCGGTCATCTCGTCGGCTTGATCTTCTAAGCCACGGAGCCTAGCAACTTCCGCGGATAGGTCTTCCTCGGGATGCTTGAACACATTGACGAAGCCTTCAAACATGTCCTTGGTGAGTTCGGCCAACTCGATGGTGGCTTTTTCAGCCTCGGGAAGATTTAGCTCGCCGGTGGCCACCAGGCTTTGGGAAATATAGGTGAGTTTGTGGCGTTCTTCTGCTTCTTCTTCTGAGGGATCCTTCACCCATTTGGTCACAACGCGAGCAATGAAGGGAACGAACCAAATTAAGAGGAGGATGTTGGTTAGATTAAACAGGGTGTGATATAGGGCGAGGCTGAAACCAATGTCGGTGGTTTGCTTAGCGGTTCGGAAAGACTCGGGTAACTGGGCGCCAAGCCACAGCACGGCTTGGGCAAATAGCGGGAAAGCGAGCAGCATCCACACCACTCCCATGACATTGAACATAAAGTGGGCTCGCGCGGCGCGCTTGGCGTGAACGTTAGCTCCTAAGGCGGCCAGCCAGGCGGTTACGGTGGTTCCGATGTTCTCGCCCAGGACCACAAAGGCTGATTCTTCAAAACCGATCCACCCATTGATGGCTAGAGTTACGGTAATGGCCATGGCGGCAGATGACGACTGGACGACCAGGGTCAGGCCGATTCCTAGAACCAGGAAAATAAGGTAGGAGAGATAGCCGTGACCAGCCAGGTTCTTCACCATCTGCAAGTAGTGTTCGGCCTGAGCGCGAATGGCTTCATCGTCGCTGGCCAACATGCCTCGCACATCCGGAACCGTTTCTTTTAGAAGCCCAAGCCCAAAGAACAGTAATCCAAATCCAATGGTGGCCTCACCAATGTTCTTAAGTCTTCCCTTCCCGACGAAAAACATGGGGAGCCCAACACCCACCAGCGGCACTGCGATCTTGGCTACGCTAAACTTACCGACAGCGGCAATGATCCAAGCGGTAACCGTGGTGCCGAGGTTGGCGCCCATGATGACACCAATGGCCTCGATCAGGGTGAGGAGTCCGGCATTTACAAAGGAAACGACAATGACGGTTGTGGCGGAAGAGGATTGTAGGAGAGCGGTGATCCCAAGGCCGGTCATGAGACCGGAGACGCGATTCTGTGTCATGGTGGCCATGACATAACGCATGCGTTGGCCTGCGAGTTTTTGAACCGCCTCACTGAGGACTTTCATTCCGTAAAGGAAGATGCCCAGACAACCGAGGATTTCCAGAAAGAAGACTATGTTCATCCGCTATTCCCTATGTGAAGAAATCTTCATAAACCGTGGGGCGTGGAGTATACACAGACCGAAGGGCAAAGGCGAGAATCAGGACATGGGGGCTCGGCGCTCGATTTCAGGGGCAAGAAAGGAGAAATCTTATGCTTGGTTTGATTGAAAAGAGAGTTCGCTGTCCCTACTGCGGGGAGTCCATTGCGGTTTTGCTAGACAGCTCGGTGCCTTTTCAGACCTATGTTGAAGATTGCCAAGTCTGTTGTAGACCGATTTCATTTTCGGTGGGAGTCGGGGAGGGCGGTGAGATCGATCTTCGTGTCTCGCAAGAGAACGAATAGCCGCAGGCCATGCCGACTATTCCTCAACCTCGAAAACTAAGAAATACTGGTCTGGCAAGAACTCATGCTGCTCGGTAACGCCATATCCAGCCGCTGCCATTTCTTCGATAACGCTTTCTCGGGCAAGCTTGTGGGGAGGCCCGCGTTTCGAATCAACGCGAAAATCGACAATGGCGACTTTTCCCCCGGGCAGAAGTTGGGATTGCAGGCGGCGAAAGTAATCGCGTCTCCCGTTGATGTGATGGTACGTGTTGCAAATGAAAACTAAGTCAACCTGAGTGGGAAGGTGGGGATTCTCGGGTGCGGCAAGCACACTCACAAGGTTCTCCAGGCCTTCCTTGCGTGCGCGATCGTTCAGATAAAAAACCATGTCCGGTTCGATGTCCGACCCGAACACTTGCCCCTCAGGGCATGCCTTCGCAAACCGAACCGGGAAATAGCCGGTGGCCGATCCAATGTCCGCGATCTTGAGGTCGGCACGCGAGCAAAGCTGTTCGACAATCTGATCAGGAAGTTGCCATGCATCGCGCTCTGGATCCTCAAAGCGTTTTGCCCAGTCCTCCGCTTTTTCGAAGCGATGGTCGATTGTAGCGTCGTCCGAATGCTGGTGTTCATGGTGGTGCTGAGCGTGGGCGGACGGGACCAGGAACCCAGCAAGAAGTAGGAGTAGCCATAGGTTTCGCATCCCGAGATTATACGAAATCTACGAAGCCAAGGGGAAATAGGATTGAAGAGCAGGGTTTGGGGGACCCATTGGCATCTTTGGACTGTACTTAACCTGGGTTGGGGGTAAGATACCCAGCCTTCTTTACCTCGGGGGAGACGGCTGTTTTGATCCCGGGGGAGACCGATTTAAAAGATTTGCAACAGTTAATAAGGAGACATCATCATGGCCGAAGCAAAAGGATTAGCAAAACCAGTCAAGCTCCAAGCCGAGTTGGCAGAGTTACTCGGAGCCACCGAATTACCCCGGACCGAAATCACCAAGAAACTCTGGGACTACATCAAAGCCAACAAGCTGCAGACGAAGACCGAGAACGGCGCCCCCGAGAATGCAGGGAAGTTCATTGTGGCCGACGCTAAACTGCTCCCCATTTTTCGTAAAACAAAGTCAACCAGCAAGTCCGGCAAACTAACGGATCTGACCGGTCTCAAAGAAGGCGAAACCATCAACATGATGCAAATGGCGGCTGTGGTTGGCGCCAACATCATCGACTAACTCAGAGCGGGTCTGCGCTCCACTCGTTTGGAGGTAAGAATGAAATCCCACCGCCTCTGGCTGCTTAGTTTCGTGGCTGTTCTTCAGCTCGTTGTTTTTTCAAGCGGGCAGGCGGGGGACATCGATAGCTTGGTGCTCGACATTCCCTACTACACAGGCGAGGACGCAGACCCCGACAAACACAGTCTCAACCTGGCTATTCCAGGGGGAGTGAAAAACCCGCCCCTTGTGATGTGGATTCATGGTGGGGCGTGGGCGATGGGGGGGCGAGCCCAGGAAACGGCGATTAGTGACCACCTAAGGCAACAGGGGTTTGCCGTCGCCACCATCAGCCATCGCTTGAGCCCCGCGGAGTGGCTCGACCCAAGCCTGAAAACGGGGGTGCAACACCCGGCACACATGATCGATTGTGCCCGTGCCTTTGCCTGGCTTCATAAGCATGCAGAAGACTATGGCTATGATGCTGATCGGCTCTTCGTAAGTGGATTCTCCTCAGGAGCCCACCTCTCAGCCTTGTTGGCGACTGATCCCAGCTATCTCGAGGCCCATGGGCTTGGTTTAGAGGCTATTCAGGCTGCAATCCCCATTTCTGGTGCTTACGACATGGAGGATTACTACGCCGATCACCTAGAGCACAATGGTAAGGAAATGGCGGACGGCCATGTGCTTGGGGTATTCGGATCCGAAGACGTGCTGGCATCGGTATCCCCGAGTCAACATGTCGAGCATTCAGGAGTCCCCATGCTCGTGGTTTCGGACTCGGAAACCTATGATTACACTAGGCTTTTCGAGGATCAGGTTGGCGAGATGGGACTAGCCCACGTGCAGTTTCACCACGTCCGGGACCATACCCACGCCGAACTCTACAAATCTCTGGCGGGCCGGGAGAAGTGCGAGGCTCGGGAGCGCATCCTGGCCTATCTGAGGAAACAGAGCGGAGAGGAAAAGGCGCATTAACCTGGACCCTCCCTATTAAACCTGAGCGTCAAATTCGTTATTTTTAGCGAATATCATGGGATTTCCTGAAAAGACCTTGCGAGAGGATTCCATTCTCACTACCTTTGGACTAGATGCAGAGGATCCTGCCGCCGGGGAGAAAGCAGGAGTTCTACTCAGCACATCGCTGGCAAGCGCTCCGTTTCGTTCCCGCCTAGAACCTGCGGCTTTAGGGCTCACGAGAAAATCTCAACTTTGGGCCCCCGATTCACCAACCTTTGTCAGAGTGGTCTGTATTTGTGTTGAACACAGACGATAGAGACAAGCGCCTGGTTCAGGAGTGCTTGGCCGGTAACACCGCCGCCTTCGGTGGTCTCATCGACAAGTACGAAAAGCTTCTCTTTAACATCGCGCTCCGGATGGTGAACAACTATGACGACGCTCGTGACATTACCCAAACTGCCTTCCTCAAGGCCTATGAGCGGCTCGATAGTTACGATCCCCGGTACAAATTTTTCTCGTGGATCTACAGGATAGTGGTCAATGAATCCATCAACGCCAAGACCAAGGCCAAACGATTTACGGAACTGGACCGAGACATCCCGCTCCATGATCGGAATCCCGAACAGGCACTCGTTTCCGATGAGTTATCGAGCAAGGTTCAAGATGCAGTTGTCCAGCTACCACCCGATTATCGAGAAGTCATCAT
>JABDJR010000417.1 GCA_013003415.1 Candidatus Eiseniibacteriota bacterium
TGGGGGGATCGGCCGGGTCGACATCGGGAAGTATGAAATTAATGCGTGTGATCGTGCTGGCGAAACACGGTTTGCTCATGGCAAGAAAAGAGATTCACCCTCGCGCGATCATGAAAGTGCGTTTCTCAGGGAGCGTTGTTTCAGATGATGTCATCATGCGCATCTTGGGCTTCTTCTTGCTCTTCATGTTCTTGTTTTTTATTTTCGCGATTCTGCTTGGGGCCATGGGGCTGGATTTTGAAACCGCGCTTGGCGCCTCGATTGCAGCTATTGGAAACATCGGTCCCGGTCTGGGCGATGTGGGCCCTGCCAGCAACTTCTCCAGCCTACCCTCGGCGGCGAAAATCTTGCTTTCCTTTGGCATGCTTCTCGGCCGTCTGGAGCTGTACACGGTGCTCGTGCTGCTAACGCCAATGTTCTGGAAGAAGACTTAGCTTCAAGTTCTTCCGGGACAAAACAAGGGGGCGGCGAGTTCCGCAGCGTTTTGGGTTGAAATGCGGGCGCGAGGGTTCTTTTCACAAGGAGAGGCTCTCTGCCTTTCCCTCTCCGGTGAAAACGAAGCCTTGCGCCCGTTCTTCTATTAGCACCAAAACGCGAGGACTGTTTGAGCGTAGCCCCCTTGTTCTTGCCCCGGGAGAACTTGACTCTACCCTCTAATCCAACTCTTCCCGTTCGTCTCGAATCACATCGTAGTAATCCGGGGCGTTCTTCTTCGCCACAGCACCCTGAGGAATCATCAGCGTCTTGATTTCGAGGGTACGCGGGCCAAGCTCCAGGCGAATGGTATCGCCGGAACGCACGGTGGCAGAACCGCGGGCGGGCTTGTCATTCAGGAACACCTTCCCGCGATCACAGGCCTCGCGGGCCAAGGTGCGACTTTTTAGAATGCAAAGACGTTTTAGCAGAAGATCGACGCGCAAAACTTAACGGGTCCACGCCTTGATCTCGACGTAGGCCGAGTCACGGAGACCGTTCATCCACACGTCGTAAACTTTTTCCAGCTCAAGTTGCTCTAGGTAACGCTGCAACTGATCGCGCACTTCGGCGAACTCGTAGGCACCACCTTCGCGACGTTCCAAAAGCTTAAACACGTGGAAGCCGCGATCGCTTTGAATCACTTCGCTGATCCCGTTAATTTCCAGGCCCTCAAGGGAGGCGGCCACGTCGGGAAGCAAGCTCGCCACCGGAGCCCAACCCAAGTCGCCACCGGTCTCGACGGTGAGTTCGTCGTCGGTGTACTTGGTAACTATGGAAGCAAAGTCAGCGCCGGCAGCAATTTCGTCGTAGGCTTTCTGCGCCTTGGCTCGGGCCATCTTCACGTCGTCTTCGGACACCGTAATCGGAATGAGAATGTGCTCCACCGTGAAACAGGTACCTTCTCGTTCGGCCATGTAGAAGATGTGAAAGCCGTTGAGACTCCGCGTGGGGGCAGAAAAGCCACCCACTTCAAGGGTGTCGAGAACCGCCTCAACCGAGGGTGCCAAATCGCCGCGGCAAAGTTGCCCCAGCTTCCCACCCACGTTTTCTTTGGCGGCTGCGTCGAAATCGTCTTTGCTCTTCAAGCCTGCGGCAATTTTGGCAAGCTTCTCGCGGGCTGCCTTTTCTTTAGCCTTGTCGATGGGCTCAACCACCAAATGGGCTAGGTGCACTTCTTGAGCTTTGGTGGGAAGCGTGTCCTGGTTCTCATCGAAATACTTCTGAACATCTTCTGTGGTCACTTCTACCTCGGAGCGAATCTCACGCCCCACAATCCGCTGGGACATGCGTTCTTGGCGAAGATCCTTCTCGTACCGTTCCCGAAGCATGTTCAGGGTGATGCCCTCAGCTTCCAAAGCCTGCTCAAAAGAAGCCTCATCCGGAAACTGGCTACGAACATTTTCCAAAGCCTTGTTCACGCCCTGAGTAATCTCGACCTCATCCACCTCGATACCTTGAGACTTGGCGCGCTGCACAACGAGGCGCTCTTCAACCAGCCGGTTCAGGACCTCACGCCGCACGGCAGCCACTTCGACCGAGTCGCGAGCTTGAAGTTGACCCTGCGCTTGGAGGAGGAACACTTTCTCATCGACCTCAGACAGCAAGATAATTTCTTCGTTCACCACCGCAGCAATGCGATCGATCACATCGGCCACCGAGGCCACGGCCCCAAAGGCCAACCCCACGGCTAAAGTCAATAAAAGCGCTTTTGATTTCTTCAACATTCTTTAAGTCTCCTACTCTTTCCCATATCGGGTCAGAGGTACGCCCGCCATTTGCTGTAACAGCATGAGGGCTTCGCCAAGTTCTCCCTTGGCTTTCAAAACAAACCGGCCCGAGGCCGAAAATTCCACGGGATGCTTAATGCGTTGCATCCATTCTTTCAAAGCTCCTGGAGCCGGCGGCGCGGCCAGCTCGAATTCGATCTTCTCTTTCCTAATACTGATAGCGAGCATCCCGAGTTCCGCACCAAGTATCCTCACTCGACGCAAATCGAACAAGGCCTCTGCGGGAAGGGCCAGACGGCCAAAGCGATCGAGCAATTCGGCCTCCAGAACGTCCACGCTGTCGGTATCCCGACAATCCGCCAAACGCTTATAGAACGCCACTTTCTGCTCGGCTTCTTCCACATAGTCGTCGGGGAGGAAGGTGTCGGCATCGGTGCTGAGGCGCGGTTCCGGACGGTCCTCAATGGGGAGTCCTTTCAGCTCGCGAACCGCCTCTTCCAGCAGGCGACAATACATTTCAAAGCCGATAGAAACCAAGAAACCACTCTGCTCACGGCCCAGAATGTTCCCCGCCCCACGAATCTCCAGATCGCGCATGGCGAGGGCAAACCCACTTCCTAACTCATCAAACTCAGCAATCGCCCGGAGGCGTTTCATAGCGTTTTCGGTGAGAGCGCGGCGCGCGGGAATTAAAAACGTACAGTAGGCTTTTTGTGTGCTTCGTCCCACCCGTCCGCGAAGCTGATACAGCTGAGCCAAACCAAAAGCGTCGGCTCGATTCACAAGCATGGTGTTCACGGTTGGAATGTCCAAACCGTTCTCAATGATCATGGTCGCCACCAACACATCGAACTTTCCATGGGTGAAGTCGTGCATGATGGATTCGAGATTCTTCGAAGTCATCTGCCCATGCGCCACTCCAAAAGTGAGTTGGGGGCAGAGTTTCCGCAAGTAGTTGGCAATGGAATGAATCGAATGCACACGGTTGTGCACAAAGAAGGACTGCCCGCCCCGATCGGCTTCACGCAACAGCGCATCGCGAATCAATTCCCGATCAAACTCGGCGATCTCGGTGGCAATCGGCATGCGACCAATGGGCGGGGTTTGGATGATGGTGATATCACGCGCGCCCAGAAGGGAAAGGTTCAGGGTGCGCGGAATGGGAGTTGCGGTGAGCGTCAGCACATCGATATTGGCACGCAGGCTCCGGAGACGTTCTTTGTGTGCCACACCAAAACGTTGCTCTTCGTCGATGACGATCAACCCAAGATTGGGGAACGAAACATCTTTCGCCAAAAGCGCATGGGTTCCAATCACCACATCGAGTTCGCCCTTGTTCGTTTTGGCCTTAATCTGTTTGATTTCCTTGGGGGAGCGGAAGCGAGACATCATGTCGACCCGTACCGGGAATTCGTCATAACGCTCTTTGAAGGTTTTGGCATGCTGCTCGGCCAGAATCGTGGTCGGCACCAACACCGCCACTTGCTTTCCGTCCATCACCGTTTTGAAGGCGGCCCGAATCGCAACTTCGGTTTT
>JABDJR010000420.1 GCA_013003415.1 Candidatus Eiseniibacteriota bacterium
GTCCGTCAGAGCTGGCACAAAGACGTCTCCGAGCTTCCCGAATCGATTCGTAAGAGTTTCGAGGGAGAAGGAGACATCCGTCTCATTAGCATTGGCGAATTCGATGTCAATCCGTGCTGTGGGACCCACTGTGAGAGGTCGGGGCAGGTAGGCGTGATCAAAGTCCTAAAACTGGAAAAGAACAAGAACGGGACTCGGGTGGAATTTGTTTGTGGAAGACGCGCCCTTCAAGATTATCGTGCGCGACATGAAGAGCTGGGAAGGCTGGCTAGAGACCTAACCACCGACGCTCTCGATGTGCGAAACCGGGTGGAGGCCCTACGGGGCGAGCACAAGGAAACTCGGGCTCGGCTGGAAAAAGCGGACAAAGAACTCCGGCAGCTTTTGACCCAAGCCTGGGCGGAAGAGGCTCGGAAAGAGTCCAGCTCTATGCTGGTGAAAGAGCTCGATGCGTCTCGGCAGTCCTGGATGTCTCCCTTGGCTTCCGAGCTGTTGAAGCGCAGTCCGGTTCCAGTGTTGTTGTTTGTGGCAGATCAAGAGAATCTCCGCGCCGTGTTTGGGGTATCTGAAGCCTCGGGTTTGCATGCAGGTAAGCTCATGAAGCCGGCTCTTGAGGAGGTCGGTGGAAGAGGTGGGGGCGGGCCGACGCTTGCCCAAGGGATGCTTCCCCCGGAGAAGCGAGATGCCCTAACCGAGTGGCTAGAAACCCATCTTTAGTTGTTAGATGCCTTCCTAAATTTGCGCAGTGTTAAATTAGATGCCTTGTTCATCGTCCTTCTAAAAAAGAGGTTACTTTGGAAGCTCTCATTCGAGAATTGTTAGTGAAGATTGGCGAAGATCCGGATCGCGAAGGCTTGGTACGCACTCCGGGTCGCGTGTCTCGAGCCTGGGATTATCTTTGCCAAGGATACAATAAGGATCCAAGAGAAGTGGTGGGCGAGGCCATGTTTAAGGCCGACTCCGATGAGATGATTTGCATCAAGAACATCGAGTTGTACTCCATGTGCGAGCATCATTTGCTGCCTTTTGTCGGGAAAGCCCATGTTGCCTACATTCCCAAGGAGAACATTGTCGGCTTCTCTAAGATTCCCCGCATTGTCGATGTGTTTGCGCGACGACTTCAGATTCAGGAGCGTTTAACCAGCCAAATTGCACGTTCTCTCATGGATCTCCTCAAGCCTCAGGGGGTTGGGGTTGTCATTGAATCCATGCATATGTGCATGACCATGCGCGGGGTGGAAAAGCAACACAGTACGGCCACGACCAGCGCCATGCTTGGGGCATTTCGAGAGGATCGCGGCACCAGGAACGAGTTTTTAAATTTAATCCAGGGAGACTAGCCGTTTAATTCAGGGAGACTAGGCCGTTTTCCGAACCAACCCCACATAGTGATCGCCGGTTTTTTCAAGTCGGACCAGCTCTTGCCCGTGGCCATCACACCACGCGGGAAGGTCGACCACGATGAGTGGGTCGTCGGCGACTAAAGTCACTGTGTCACCCGGCTCCATGACTTTCATACGTTCCGCAAGCTTGATGATGGGGATGGGACAAAGCTTTCCCAATACATCCAGAGAAGCCTTGGTTTTCATTGAAGCAACCAGGCTTGCGTGACGTTGGGGGAGCTGGGAGTCACGCTAAGACACTTGTCGAATTGTCCCTGCCACCCGTAGTGAACCTTAACCTCGGTTTCTTCCTTGCCGTCGGAGTACCGCGCGGCAATGCCTGCCACAAGCGCCGCCCGTTCCTCATCATGGGCATCGGGGGATAGGGTGAGCGGGCCCGAAAACCCGTCCACCTTGAAGACCCAGTGGTTCTCCTGAAACCGTTCCAAAAATCCGTTCTCGGACTCGTCTCTGCCCACAATCGCTTTGGCTCCAATTGGGGTTCGAAAGTGTCGACCCACCTTGAGGAGTAAGAAGTCTTCGTACTGAGGTTCGTAATCGGGGGATTGGAACTTCAGGAAATCCCTGAACCGAGTAGCGAAACTCTGATCGGTTAAGTAGCAGCAGCCTCCGGCCGGCTGGGGAAAGTCACTGAGGCCATAGCGCTCCGCAAGTTCCATTTGTCCGTTTCGGGAACGTCCACTGATGCGGCCAAGTTTCTTCCTGTCTACCCACCCCTCATTCTCGGGGATGGTTGGATCGAGTAGCTGGGCCGAAAGTGGGCGGAGCAGACGACCGTTCAATCCGCTTTCGCTCTCGACAATGCGGAGCGAATTCAAATGTTGGCTCATGGGGCGTTGTCCAAGAACCTCACCGCTAAACACAAAGCTGGCCCCAACCTCATCCATGTAGTGTCGCGCGTGCGTAAACATGAAAGAGCGGCAATCAACGCAAGGATTCGCGGCGGAGCCGTACCCGTAC
>JABDJR010000047.1 GCA_013003415.1 Candidatus Eiseniibacteriota bacterium
CTGCCACACCACTCTCGAGTCGAGCCAGGCGTGCCTGCTCTTTTCGAATAACCTGCAAGTCGACCTTTTGCTTGGGGCCCCGGGTTTGCTTTGCATCTTGTTCTGCCCTTTGAAGCAAAGATCTTGCCTGGCGCGCAGCACGCGCTCGCAATTCTTGCCGTTCGTCGAGAAACCTCTGGAGTTTTTGACGGGCCTTTTGGCGATCGGCTTCGGCTTCGGCCAAGAGCCCATCTAACTCGCGTTCCTTTTCTCGTACTTTCCGCTGCCCGAGATTCAAATCGTCGAGCAGTTTCTTGAGGTCGCGTTCTTGCTTGGGTAAGAGCGCCTCTGCGCGTTGCACCTGTTCCTCGGGGAACCCGAGCCTCCGCGCCATATCAATCGCATGACTCTCCCCCGGCACTCCCATTTCCAAACGGAAGGTGGGATGAACCGTTTCGGGATCGAAACGCATGCTCGCATTTTCGATTCCCTCAGACTCTGCCGCGAACCCTTTCAGGCCACTCAAGTGGGTGGACACAATAGCCAAACCACCGGACTCCACCAGTTTTTCCAAAACACTTTGCGCAAGTGCGGTTCCCTCACCGGGATCGGTTCCCGAGCCCAGCTCGTCTAAAAGCACAAGCGTTCGGGGGCCTGCCTTCTTAATAGCTTCGCCCCACGTTTTTACGTGAGCGCCAAAGGTACTGAGATCGTTTTCCAAACTTTGTTCGTCACCAAGGTCAACCACCCAATGATTGAGCCACGGCAACACGCAACCCGGGTCGGCGGGGATCAAACACCCGCACTGAGCCATGGCCGTCAGCAGCCCGATGCACTTGAGGGCAACCGTCTTTCCCCCCATGTTGGGCCCGGTCACCATCATGATGCGATGGTCTTCGTCTAAACGAAGGGCCAAGGGAATGACGTCTTCCCTGGCCTGTTTCAAGTTACGAGCCGCGTCGCGAGCTTCCAACAACAGCGGATGCCGTGCTCCACTCATTTCTAAGCGCACCGAGTCGGTGGCGAACTGAACCGGCTCTCCCTGCCAACGTTGCGCCAGCCGGGCCCGCGCGCGCATGGTGTCGAGCCACCCCAAGTGCTGGTAATTCGAATTGAGAACTTCGTGCTCCTGAGCAAACTTTGCCGTGAGGGCCATGAGAATCTTTTGAATCTCCGCTCGCTCTTCGGCATCTTTGGAACGCAGGTCGTTATTCTCTTCAACGACTGCCAAGGGCTCAACGAACAAGGTTTGGCCCGAGTTCGACCGATCCTGCACCAGCCCTTTGACCTTCCCCTGCTCGTTTTGAGAAATGGAAAGGACGAACCGTCCCTCTCTTAAAGTGACGATTTGGTCTCCGTTTAAGTCGCTGGCCATTTTCTGGAGACGGCCCCGGAGCCTCTCGCGCGTGCGCTCTCTTTCTCGCCGAATCCGTCGTAGGTCGCTTGAGGCTCCGTCACGGATCTCCCCGGAGGGTTCAAAGGTCTGATCGAGGGCGCGTTCCAAATGCGGTTTCGGCTCGAGGGGGGTGCCCAGTCGTTTTAGAGGGCTGTCCTCTTCGACAGACTTGAGGGCCCCGTGGAGTCTGGAAATGGCGCGCAAGAGCGTTCCCAACTCCATCAGCGCTTCTGGAGTCAGAATGGCTCCCCCATGCGTCAGTCGAGACAGCTGACTCGACAAATCAGGAACATCGATTGCAGGAATGGGAGACACCGTGATGGTGTGGCGCACCATGGCATCGACGAGCTCCATCACCTCTTCGGCTGCTCTGGGAGACTCAAATGGGCGCAGCTCGGCCAGGGACTCTCGACCAAGATGAGACGAGGTTAGACTGACGAGGATTTCACGCAGACGATCGAATTCAAGAAGCTGAAGCCAGGTTGATGGCATCTTCCCTCGGGCGACGATAGTGCCGGGTGGGCATGCAAACGGACAAGACCCCCACGACTGGGTTTCCGGTCTTAGCTAAACGGCTCGATGAGACAGGGGTACCGCCTGTCTCAACCCAGGGTGACTTCCAGTGGAAGCCAAAACACGGACCTAGTCGGTCGCGGCGTTTTTGGCTGCCTTGCGTCGTGCTGCGTTAATTTTGCGCTTCTTACGTTCGCTTGGTTTTTCGAAATGCTGATGGCGACGAAGGTCGGAAAGGATTCCGGCTTTCTCACATTTCTTTTTGAATCGACGTAATGCAGCTTCGAAGCTTTCGTTTTCTTTGACGCGAATGCCGGCAGGCATGTGGTGGATCACCCCTTACGAGTTCGGGGCCGCAGCCCGGAACAATAAATAGAAAAATAGGCGACTTTCCTGGGCTTTCCCCGTGGAAAAGCAAGGTGAAGATCGCGCTAACTAGTTGAATAACATGAGGTTATGCAAATAGAGTGTGCCTTAGGGACACACATTAAGAAAGTCTATGGATCTTTACCCTTATCGTCAAGGGGCAATATGACCTTAGAGACGAAATCGGCCCCTCTGCGAGCAGCATCCTGACATGAGGCGCGTCCCAAGGCTGGGAGAACGTTAGAAAGCCTCATAGGCGCTAAGAACCTCACTCAGAAGCACCACGCCGGCGGTTTCGGCCCTAAGGCGGTGCCCCCCC
>JABDJR010000458.1 GCA_013003415.1 Candidatus Eiseniibacteriota bacterium
GGTCAGTACATGATCCTTTCAAAAAACAAGGTTCGAATTGATGCGCGCGTTGTGCACACCGCAACCGGAGAAATCATTCTTACCAAACAAGTCACCGGGGATTTCGGAGGCGACCCCGAGAAGTTCCTTGAACTCGAGAAAGAACTGGTCATTGCCTTAGCTCAAGGCATTGAAAAAGTGGCCAAAGCCATGAACCAATCCATGACCTTGGAACAACTCACGAAGGGCTACTTTAACGAGAAGTCCAAGTCGATTGACAAACGCGAAGCCTACGTCGAGGTTCAGTTCCTAACCGCCGAAGCTCTGGAACTAGAAGACGCGGGCAAGTTTGATAAAGCCCAAGAAATCTGGCAAAAGATCCGCGATGCCGATCCCAACAATGAAGTCGCCCAAGTGCGCCTGGAAGTGTTGGACAACTTCGCGATGAACTAAGGAATCACAATGCGCCACCTACTAGTCAGACTCCTGGCCGCGGTTTTCACCGCCGGAGTCATGAGTTGTGGAACCTCCAATCCACAACCTCTAACCACAGACGAGTTGCGAGGGGTTATTCCTGAACTCGAAGCCGAAGTTTCGGCCGACCCTCGGAACCCTGAACTCCTGGAGCAACTCGGGGTTGCTTACTTTGCCCTGGGTGATCGCGAAAAGGCGATCGAACCCCTGCAACAAGTACTTGAAATCGAGCCTGCGCGCATGACGGCGGGTCTCGCTTTGGGGAAAATTTATGAGGAATCTGGAAACACAACCGCGGCCCAGGGTATCTATCAAAATATGTTCCCGGAAACCAAAGAGGAGCGGCAGCTCATTGAAGCCGCGAAGCTTCGCGCAACTCAGACCGAGCTTGCAAACGAAATGAAACTCTTAGCCGCTCGTGAAGAAGGTCTCGCTTTGGAGCCGCGCTCCCTGGCCATCATGGACTTCGAGTCTCCGGACGGTGCCCTCTCTTCCATTGGTAAAGCGGTCGGCGCCATCCTCACCACTGAGTTTCGCCGCCTAAACATGAAACTCGTCGAGCGATCGAAACTGAAAACCCTCGAAGCCGAACTTGGCCTGGCTAATCCCCAAATTGAAGTGGGCAACAACGACGGACCGCCTCCGCTTCCAAACTTCGCTCCCATTACGGAAACCCTGGGAATCCAACAACGCTTGGCGTACTTGCGTCCCTCCCCCGATGAATCACCGTTCTACACCGGCGCTCTAGACGGCATCGCCGGTGGCGGCACCAAAGCGGCCATTCGCCGCTTCCAAAGCTGGGCGGGACTCACCGCAGACGGTATCGCCGGACCAACCACTCGCACCGTGTTGCAAGACGAGATCATCCAAACCCAGCGTCAACGGACTCCGGTTTCTCAGGTCGATCGCCGCACCGCGCCCTCCCCCGGGAAACTGCTGGGGGCAGAAAACATCCTTGGCGGAAAGATCATCGACAACAGCGACATGCTCCAAGCCAATGGAGCCGTAGTGGCTTCGCGAACCGGTAACGCGGTTTGGAATTTTGAAGTTCAAACCCCACGAGATGACTTCTTTAAAATGCCGGGACAAATTGTTCTTCAAACTGTTGAAGCTTTGAGCGCCTCCATTTCGGGAGATGATCGACGACGCCTAGAAGACCTTCCCCCCGCAACCAAATCCATGGCGGCTTTTCTTGCCTTTGGGGAAGCGGTTGACCATGAAGAGCGCGGCAATTTTGATGCCGCCAGGTCCTCCTACCAACAGGCCTTAAAACTCGATTCCGGATTCTCACTTGCCCGAGATCGGGTCGAAGTCCTGAGTGTCGGAACGCAGGGTTTTAACCAATCCATCCAGCGAACCTTACGCAATGTTCGAAGCCGCCTAGGGAGATCTCCTCGATCTGCTATGTCCCAGGCTTTGGGAGCGGTCGGCACCGGGGTCGAAGAAGCTGAGACCCGCGAAGACACCATGGAGGGCAGAAGCCCTCAAGCCGATGGGCCACCCACCGGCACAACGCGAGTCCGCGGTGAGATTCCCGTGGGAGGCGGCAACTAATCATGAAGATCTGGTCCCTGGCCCTAGGCCTTGCCCTTCTGATCCCAACTTCCACCCTGGGTGCAACGTCTTTGGTGGTTGGAATCCAGGATCATCGCTTGAATATCGACACCGGCTTCCTCGACGATTTGGACCCCGTAGAAAACAACCAGAAAAGTCTTCGCGCCACCTTCACCTGGGACGTGAACGAAACGTTTACGGTTGTGGCTGAAGGTGGAGGCGCCTCTAGCTTTCTTGAGCTGACCGACGAAACTATAACCGGAATGACCGACCTTCGGCTTCGGGGCTTGTATCGGGTAACCGACCGGTGGGTTTTGGGCGCAGGAACCATCATCCCCTTTGGTCTTTACGAACTCACTTCCGCCGAAGCCACCACGGCTCAATGGACCTGGAACCCGCGCTCCGGCTTTCCTATCAGTAGTTTTGGTGAAGGGTTTGGCTGGGAAGTCACCACCGCATACGGATTCCCTTTAGGCACCGATGTCACGGCCGGTGTAGCCG
>JABDJR010000492.1 GCA_013003415.1 Candidatus Eiseniibacteriota bacterium
GGAGAGACGTGCATCGAAGTTGTATATAGCGACCCCGGCTATTGGGGAGGCGTGGTTTGGCAGCATCCCCCCAATGATTGGGGTGACCTTCCCGGAGGCTACAATTTGACCGGGGCCAAGAAGCTGACGTTTTGGGCCCGAGGAAAGGATGGGGGAGAGTTCGTCGATTTTGCGGTGGGAATTCTAGGTTCCGACAAGCCCTATCCCGACACGGCCAAAGCCTCCAAAAAGGGCGTCAAACTCAAGCAAGAGTGGAAAAAGTACACCATCAAACTCGATGGTAAAGATCTTACTCAGATCAAATCAGGGTTTATTTGGACGCTCGGTGGACAGGGGCGTCGGGTGACGTTTTATTTGGACGACATCCGTTTCGAGTAATTCACCAGAACTGGAGAGTCAAAAATTCATGAACCGCCTGTCGCGTCCTACGGTAAGAATGTGTTCCTTTCTGATTCTGCTCCTGTTGGTTTTGACATCCACACCGTTTGCGCAACAGGTGGGTGACTCCGATTGGGAGCCACGGGTTGATGATCCAAAGTTTGAAATGGGCCAAGGGCCACGGGTGTTGGTTGATGCGGCTCACAATAACTTTCACACCATCGAAGGGCGATTCGGCGCGTTTGCCGAGCTTCTAACCAAAGACGGATACCGTGTTGAGAGCGTAGCGGAAACCGCCCATGCAGAATTGTTTTCCGGCGCAGACATTTTTGTGGTCGCAAACGCTCTCGGAGCTCACGATTCTACTTGGGCCCTGCCAACGCCAAAAGCATTCACGAAGGCAGAGATCGATGCCATCGAAGCTTGGGTTCGCCAAGGAGGATCACTATGGCTGATTGCCGATCACATGCCTTTCCCTGGGGCGGTCGAAGATTTGGCGCTTGCTTTAGGTATTGTGTTTCACAACGGATTTGCCATGTCCGATCGGCAAAATGGTACTGCCGTCTTCGATCGTGATTCCAAGACCCTGTTCGACCATGCCATTACGAAGGGGCAGCATGCGTCGGAGTCGGTTCCATATGTCAGAAGCTTTACCGGCCAAGCGTTTCGTTCCAACGTTCCCGTAGAACCCCTGATGGCTGTGCCCGACGACTGGAGAGTTCTCCTCCCTGAAAAAGCTTGGGACTTCAAACCCGAAACTCCCTACATCTCCGCGAGAGGCCTTCTCCAGGGTGCCGTTTTCAAACACGGTAAGGGTAGGGTGGCCGTATTTGGTGAGGCGGCCATGTTCACGGCCCAGTCCACCACGCGGGGAGACGTGGTCTACCGTGCCGGAATGAACCATCCTGAAGCTCCTCACAATGCCCAGTTTGTTCTGAATGTGGCTCACTGGCTGAGTCCCACCAGGCAACCCTGAGGTTAAGGCACGATGCCATTTGATCTTCAGCCAACCCTAGTTGGCACTTTAGTGAACGTTCGGCCTCTTCGCGCGGATGATCTAAGCGATCTTTTTGCGGTGGCATCCGACCCGCTGATTTGGGAGCAGCATCCAGTCAAAACGCGAAGCGAGGTGGAAGGGTTTAAGGAGTTCTTTCAGGAGTCCCTAGACTCTGGAGGGGCACTCCTTGTCACCGATGCGGAAACAGGCGATGTCATTGGCTCTTCGAGATTCCACGGTTACGATGAGGCCAAAAGCGAAATCGAGATTGGTTGGACTTTTCTTGCTCGGTCTCACTGGGGAGGTCCCCACAATCAAGACCTCAAGAAGATCATGATGGAGCACGCCTTCAAGTTCGTCGATTCGATTTTGTTTTTGGTAGGGCCTGAAAATGAACGCTCCATACGGGCGGTAGAAAAAATTGGGGGCGTTATGGAGACGCCTAGAAACATACATCCCGTGGTCTTTCGAGTTCGGGCGGGCGACTACTTAGAAAAAAGATCGTGAGCCGGCATGAGTCCCTCCGTACCCCAACACACCAAGGAATGAGCCCCATGGCAAAAACCATTCTTGTAACCGGCTCAAGTACCGGTATTGGATATCACATCGCTTGCACCCTGGCGGAACGAGGCTGTCGCGTGTTTGCCGGGGCTCGCAAGAAATCGGACCTGGAACGCTTAGGAAAGATTGAGAACATCGTACCGGTGAAGCTCGATGTCACCGAGAAGTCCGAAATAGCGTCTGTGGTCAAACACATTGCATCCGAAGGGCAAAGACTCGACGGTTTGGTGAACAATGCTGGCCTGGGGGGACTGGGGCCGTTCACAACCTGGAGTGAGACGGAGTTCCATCAGATTTTTGACGTGAATGCCTACGGCCCTTGGAGGCTCAGTAACGCGTGCCTCGATCTGCTCCTCGCTTCGAAGGGACGTATCGTCAACATTGGTTCCCAGGGTGGAATGATCACAACAAAGTACTTTGGACCGTACACCATGACAAAGTACGCCCTCGAAGCCTACACCGAAGCTTTTCGGGCGGAGCTTGAAGCCAAGGGCGTTCATGTGAGTATTGTGCAGCCCGGGGGCATCGTTTCAGACATCGGAGCGAATTCCATGCCCAGTACGAGCGAGCGGTTCCACAGGGCAAAACCTCCCTTTCATAAAGAAGCTCAGGAGGCGCTAAAGAGTTTCGAGAGCCCTTCAGACGCGGATGAGGATTCCCCGGAGTCTGCAACGAACCGGAAGCCCTCGCATCCCAGTATCGTTACCGACGCAGTATGTCATGCTCTATTCCACAGGGAGCCTCGTCCTCGTTATCTAGTAGGCACCCAGTGGGAGGGAAATCGCGTTATCAAGGCTCTTTTTGAAAAGCTGGTTCACAGCAACGCGAGCCCCACCCTTGGTTACACTCGAGATGAACTAATAAGCATGCTTGATGATGCGTTGGCCGAGTCCCCGAACAAAGACTGGCGAGGAGCATGAAGATCATTTTCGAACCCTCAACCACCAAAATGTTTGGAACGGCAATCGATGACCTTCGCGACCAAGGGGCCGAATGCGTTATCCTTGGGTGTACCGAAATCCCCCTCATTATCACCCAGGAGAACTCTTCCTTGCCGGTCTTAGATTCAACACGCCTTTTGGCAAAGTATGCCGTGCGTGAAGCCATACACGGCAAAGCCACCCCGGCGTCAAACGGCTGGATCGCACCCCGCTCCTCCAGCGATACCCTTTCGCCCCCGTCCAATGCCTGAGAAACAATTCAACAACCCCCTGCACGGACTTAGCCTGGAGAAGATCGTGACTCGCCTGGTGGACCATTAC
>JABDJR010000559.1 GCA_013003415.1 Candidatus Eiseniibacteriota bacterium
GTCCTTTGCCGACGTGTTCGGTGTGTCCACCGACTTTTTTGTGAATGGAAACAGCTTCAATTGGCTTTTGGGGGAAGACGTCACATCGCCCAACATTGCGAATGATTGTCTTCGCAACATGGAAAACCCCGATGCAGCCAACGTAGCCTTTAATGGTCAGCAGCCGGCTCATATGGATCAATTCCTGGTTCTCACCGCCGAACAGGACAACGGCGGGGTGCACATCAATAGCGGTATCCCAAACCGGGCCTACTTCTTGGCTGCCGACGTCATTGGAATTCCGGCCGCCGAGCAGATTTGGTACCGCGCCCTCGATCAGTATTTGGTTCGCAACTCTCAGTTTGTCGATTTCCGGAACGGCGTGATTCAGGCGGCTGAAGATCTCCACGGTGCCGGATCGAGCGAAGTGAACGCGGTGATTGCGGGGCTTGACGGAGTTGGCATCATGGGTGGCAGCGGTACCCCACCGCCCAGTGATCTTCCGGATAACACCGGCACCGACTTCATTTCGGCCGTCGATACCGACAGTGGCAACATTTTCCGCATCACTCCCGACTTCGCCACCGTCCAGAACATCTCGGGCAACTCCATTCTTGCTTCGGGACGACCGAGCTTTACCGACAACGGTGAGGCCTTCGCTTGGGTGAGCAATGAAAACGTCTTTATTGCAAACTCCGACGGTTCCGGGCAGGTGCAGCTCAGTTCCAGCGGAGGTTTTTCGGGTGTTGCCCTCGGGCCTCAGGGTCGCTATCTAGCCGCGAACTCCATTTTCGAAGACGGCATCATTCAGGTCTTCGATCTCGTTAACTCTGAGGGAGACGTCTCCTTTCAGCTGACGTCTCAAAACTCCACCAACGGAAGTGTGCCCGATGTTGTGGTGGGTGCCGATGTCATGGAGTTCACTGCCGACGGTCAGTTCTTGATTTACGATGCTTTGAATCGCACCGAGTTCAACGGTTTTCAGGTGGAGTACTGGGATATCAACGTGATCCGCCTCGCCGATGGCGAGGTATTCCGTGTGTTCCAGGCGCTGCCCCAAGACGAATCCGTGGGTAACCCCACCTTTGCCCAGAACAACGACAACCTCATTGTCTTCGACTATCTGACTTCCGACGGCAACATTCTTGTGATTGCTTACGATTTCAACTCGAACGAATCGGGTACGGTGACGAACAACTTTGACTTCATTGGACGCCCCACGTTTTCTGGAGACGATGCCGAGGTGTTCTACGAATTCCCTATCAACGAAATGCCTGGTATTTGGCGGGTTACCCTCAATGGTCTGAACGGGGCCATGGACGACACCAACTGGGCCGTCAATGCGGCCAACCCGGTGTGGTTCACGATAGGAACGCGCCCGGTTCCGGTTCGCTTGTTGGCTATGGAAGCTGCCTGGTTGAACGACGGTGTTCATTTGACTTGGGAAGTGGCCGACGCCCATGAAGTGTTGGGTTTCCAGGTTGAGCGTTCAGCCGGCGATGACTTCACGCGCGTGAATGAAACGTTGATTGCCAGTCGTGGCGACAACCCAACTGGCGAGGCCTACTCCTTTACTGATCGTCAGCCTACTGACGACGGTCTGGTGACCTACCGTGTGGTGGGCGTCACTCGCGATGGAGCCAGCGTTGTTTTGGGCTCGCGCGACGTGCGACGCCCCCAAATCGCAGGGCTTCCGGTTTTGTTACCAGCCTCACCCAATCCCATGCGCGACGGAACTAAGATCAGTTTGCAGATTCCGAGCGGAGGGGCGGGGTTGTTTGGAACCGTCTCCATCTACGATGTGAATGGTCGTAAAGTCGATGAACTCTTTTCGGGCAAACTTGGCACCACCGGTAGTCTCGACTTGAATTGGAACGGGCGAGATGCCCAGGGTCGTCGCGTGGCGTCCGGCAGTTACTTTGTGAAGCTCCGCATGTTCGACAACGAGCAGACTCAGAAGATCTCCGTGCTGCCTTAGCCTGTTGCCTAAGTTTGTTGACGCGGTCTTGTTCGCGGAGCCTTAAGGCGGCAGTAAATACAGCGATTCCCGAATGCGCTCCTCCCCTCGCATGGGGGGAGGGCCGCCGGGGCGCACTATACGGAACACGATCGTTCGTAAGCCCCGCTCCGATACCTCATGGAAGATCGGTACCAATCGGTGCTCCCCAAGCACCATGGTTCGACTAGTCACCAGCGGCAGTAACTCCGGTCGAAAAGCGCGCACAATCGCGTCATTCAAAACCAGGTAATCCCCACCGCGCGTTGTGATCTCATTGAGAATCCCCTCGTAAGATCCCGAGGGAATCGTTCGCGGTTGACCGCCGGCATAAAACGCGGCGTAGGGTTTTCGATCGTAAATGACATCGTCGGGCTGCACGAAGTTCGCCATCCACTTTCCTGTCCGCACGGTTTCGGGAAGGGGATTGTCCTCATTCATGGTGTACTGGTGGCGTTCGGTATAGGCCGAAACTCCGAGCCCCGCAATGAGGAGGGCCGCCAGACCAAAGCGAAGGGGTGGTTTTCTAACCCGTCCTAAGGCGACCGCAGCCAGAATCCACAGAAAGGGGAGGTAGGGAAAGACAAACCGGGTTCGTTCTCCCACGAAAATGGCGGGCAGAATGAAGATCGGAACCAAGCCCGCGAGCAACAAAGCGCTGCCTGCGGTAACGCCAAAGAGAGCCACCACCGGAACAACCCAGCCCCCATTGCGAAGCAGTTGTTCTCCCACTCGCACCGCCCTACCGGGATACGCCCGTGCGATATCCCCACCGTGCTCGGATAGACGCGAAAGGGCTCCGGTTTCAACCGCCTCCGCGCCAACCGGCGTTTCGTTGGCGCGCCAATCGCTATGACCAAAGTTGATGCCCTTGCCGGAAAGCGTCCACTTCCCCTGAGTGACTCCCATGGTGATCACGTAGGGGGTTGCCACCAACACCGCCCCCAATAAGATGAGTCCGGCCGCGCGCTTACTTTTCCAATGGAGTAGGGCCACCACGCCCGTGATGAGAAGAACTTCGGGCCTAATGGTGTAAGCGATTCCGGCGGCAACCCCTCCGGCGAGGTATCGACGCAGATAAACGCCTAAGAAGAAGAGCATCAAAAAAACTTGGTAGGGAGTCTCGGTCATGGTGGTCAGGGAATAGCGCAAGGGAAGCGCCATGAACGCAACCGCAACGGTGGGAAAAAGAGCAAGCAGGAACGAACCCGTGACTCGCCGCGCCAAGAGGAACGTCACCGGAATCAGCAGCACGCCAAACACCATGGGCATGATACGCCCGGCAAGAATCCAGTCTGAGGTGAACAGATGAGCCACCCAGATCAAAGCCGGGAAACCGTATTGATGTACGGTCTCGAAACCGGGTTCGCCCGCGAGGCTTCGTGCAAGACGGATGTAGGTGGTGCCATCGATCCCGGGGATCGCTTGCGTATCCCAAAGCAACAGCCGAAGGCTTATCCCCAGGAGCGTTATCAGGCTGACAATCCCAATTTCTAAATTCCGAGAATACATGGCGCGGTCTAGCCTTGATGTTCAGGGCGGAGCAAATCGAAAACGGTTTTTACGGGGGCGAATGTCTCAATCGGAACTTCCACAAAGATCGTGTTCCAGTAGGCCATGGCCCCATTCCAGAGACCCGGTCGCTCAAGGGCTCTCAAATCTTTTCCAGCGTGGGATTTTTCCGCAATGAACACCGCGTTCCGATCAACGAACTGGTCTAAAGAGAACGCCTTACCGTGAACATCGCGCAGACCACAGACGAGATCGACGGGATTGAAGTGGGTAGCGTTTTCTAGGTGCACGCGTTGATCGGGGTTCCCAACATCGATCTGGGAGCTCTCAACAATTTGCGGGCTCTGTTGGCCCTGGACCCAAAACGGTCCGCCACCCGGCTCGCCCTGATTGCGAACGACACCGCAAACACGAAGGGGACGATTTAGAGCCTTGTGAAGACGATCGGCGCTATCGGGGTTTTCGAGAAGAGCGTCGGTTTCCGAGCGTTTCCACAAGAATCTTTCTTCCAAGAGTTTTGCTCCACGGGCACAAGCCTCCGCACCGTTCTTCCCCTTTTCCAAATCGCGTAGAACTTCAAAGCACTGATCTTGAACACCAATGAGCAACCCAACAAGAACCTTCTTCCAGAGGAGAGTCGCCTCTTTCTTTGAATCAGGAACGACGTTGTCGATGTTCTTAACTACGACCACGTCTCCTTGAGTTGCTTCTAAGTTTTGAAGCAGTGCCCCATGACCCCCCGGGCGAAAAACCAAACGCCCGTGCTCATCCCGAAAGGGTTCGTTTTCTAGGGTCACGGCAAGGGTGTTGGTGGATGGATCTTGGTAGGAGAACGACACGTCGAACTCAGTTGCGAGTTCTTTCTCGAGCTCCTCTTTCTTGAAAGCGAGAAGAGCTTCAAAGCCCAAGCGGTGTTCTTCCTGAACCGTGTAGTGAATGTGCGCCTTACCCGCCGCACTGCGAGCGTAAGCGGCGCCCTCAACGAGGTGTTCTTCGAACGCTGTACGTGGCCCTTTGTGAAAAGGAATCAGTCCCTTGGGGAGGTTGTGAAGTTGAAGGCCCTTTGGACCAAACAGGATCTGCTGCAACGCGTAAGCACTGGATGGAGTTTCCTGCTCGGCCAACAAATTCTCGAAGGGTAGGCGAGAGAGATTGTCGAAGAGTCGCTGAACATCGGCGTTGACCGGGTCGGAAGGAGTTTGGGGAAACTCCAAAACACTCTTGAACATGCGACTCGCGGCACCCGACGCAGGAACAAATTTAAGCAGTCGACCTGCCTGGCTTGCGAGTTCCCACTGGGAAACCAGCGCGTCGAGATCTTGAGGATCGACTTGAAGGATACCGTCATCGATCCGGCACGGGCGGTCGATGGTCAAAGGCTCCGGGGGTGATCGAAAAAGCTGGAGCTGGCGTTCAAACTCGGCCTTGGAGATGCCGAGATCACGTATCTGTTTGAGGTCGTCGTCGGTGAGCATTCCAATAAGTATAGAGAATGCCCATGCCTTGATGTGGATAGTCTGGGGGGAGGTTCGAATAAGACATGGACATTCGACGAAAGCTCAGTTCGAAAATGCATGTCTCAGATGTGATTGGAGGCTCCCGCTCCCCTGAGTATCGGACTCGGGGAGAGCCGCTTTTGCCCTTGGTTTCTAACCTTCCCCGGGGACTTCAAAACTGGGCCAAATCCCCGGTAATCTGATTGGAAAAGCAAGGGTCGGGAAAAGCGAAGCTAGATTTTGGACAAAAAAAAGGGCGAGTTCTCCGAAGAGAACCCGCCCAGGGGGATGTCTGGTCCCTGAGATCGAGAGGGTCGCTACAACCTACGATAGGCTCCGGCCCGCCACCGGTTACCTATCTATTTCTCGACCAATTTTGATGCTAAAACGGTCCTGCAACGAATACCGTCTCATAACCAAACCCAAAATGGAGAGGGACCTCCTAGAACGAAAGGCAAGTGTAGTCTAGCTAGTCGTGAAATCTTCTGAAGCTACAACTCCCACTCGGACAACAGCTTGTGTCTAAGAGGACTCGGCTGATATCGCACTGAGAGGGGGTTTGCACGAAGCCTCAGTCTCACTCTCCGTTCCAAAATCTAGGACGAAAGCCAAATGCCCCAGTTACGGGCGATTCGGATTTTTCTGGTCCACAAGGTATGATTCTCTCTCGCCTGGGGCTTCCAATGGGGAGTTGTAACGGGGCAACCCCTTTCTCGTCTTAATCCCCAGAAGCATCTAGCTGGTTGGAGTCCCCCCGCACCGGTTGAGTCTTCCATAAGTGGTTTATTGTGCCCGGAATTACGACTTACCAGGAGCTGGTGGCGGTTGCTCGTTCAGCATCCTCTCGCAAGCGAGAGGTTGGGTCTTCTCTACACCAAGAGGAGACCGTTTTGAGTGAGCGCGAACTCCTCAGTAGAGCTCAACACGGTGACAAGATTGCGTACGGCGGCTTAGTTAAGCTGCACCAAGACGCCATCTTCGGACTCGTCCTCAGGCAGGTCCAAGACCGACTCACCGCCGAAGAGCTCACCCAAGATGTTTTTGTAAAGGCCTTTCGAAACTTGGGCTCCTTTCGAGGAGACTCAAAGTTTTCGACGTGGCTCTACCGCATTGCGGTCAACGTTTGTTACGACTATCGAGGTAGCTCGAAGGCGCGATTCAAAAAAGAAGAGGTCAACATCGAACCCGAACCTGGAGTTTTTCTCGGGCGGGTCGATTTGGGTCGGCGCCCGGACGAAGAAATCGCCACCAAAGAAATGGCGATGGCTTTTCAAAATTGTCTCGACCGGTTGGAACCAAACTACCGCGAGGCCTTCTTGCTGCGGCATCAGCAAGGCTTGAGCTACGACGCCATTGCGGAAGTCCTAGAGATTTCCCGTAGCAATGCAAAGGTCAGAGTGCATAGAGCGCGTGAAATGATACTGGAGACGATGAGAAAGATGGGACACGATGTCTAAAGACAAGGATCAAAGCCAGAATATCGATCCCCGTGTACATCTGTATTTAGACGGGGAGCTCTCTTCTTCGGACGCTGCTGCCTTCGAAGAAGAGCTTAGGGCCGATGCTGTTTTGCAAAACCAGGTACTTGTTCTGCGTGGAATGACGAATTGGTCGCAGGCAGCACGGCTCGAAGCCCCGTCGTCTTTTATGGCCCAGGTTTTAGAGGCCATCGAAGTCGATGAAGCGGAAGAGCACGATGCGGAAGACAAAGCCGCCCGCGTTGAAACACCTCAAGTGTTGCCCCTTCATGCCCACCCAAAGAAGTCAGGCAAGTCCTGGTTCCCGCTTTGGTTGGGCGGCGGCTTGGCTGCGGCCGCAGTTTTAGCCTTGGTGCTTGGTCCCATGCTTCAAGATAGGGGCCTTCTGAACCGGGTCGAAACGCCACAAGTAGCAGAAAACAGCCAATCTAGCGGTTCGGTTGCCTCTTCGGATTTCGCTCGAAATACGATACGCTATGAGTTCGAGTTTCATGCGCCCGATGCAGAAGAAGTGTGTCTGGCGGGAGATTTCAACCAATGGAAAGTCTGTGACGCCAAGCTAGAGCGCGTCGGGGAAAATCTTTGGTCCATAGCCCTCGAACTCCCGCGTGGCCAACACGAATATATGTTTGTCGTGGACGGTCAATGGAAGACCGATCCCGGGGCGTCGCTACATCGCGACGATGGGTTCGGCAACAAGAACGCGGTCTTGAGTCTCTAAGACCACCGCGACAGTCTAGCTACGCCTTTTTTTCCCTCCTATTCTTGCTCGCGGCTATCTTCATTTCCTCCGCGAGTTCCGCCTGGGCCTTCCCGCATCTCACTTTTTCCGCGAGCTTTAGTGCGGGTCACGATGATCAGGTTTTGGCCGAACCGGAAAGGCGCGGATTGATTGAAGCCGTCGCCGAAGATTTTGGAGTGGCAACCGGGCGTCTTTCCTTGCGATCCCGCGGTTTTGGAAACTCCGATCGGTTTTCTTTGGTGGGCGAGCTTTCGGGTACGCGTTACAACTCAAGCAGCCTTGGTGAAGACACCGGAGCCAAGCTGTTGGGCTCTTATCGCGCACGTCTTTCGGACCGCGTCGTCTTCGATGGCAATGCAGCCTGGTGGCAGTTTAGAAGAGAGGCCCTGAGCGACTTTAACGTCAACATGAACCGACTTGGTGCTCGTGTTGCTTGGGCACCTTCCTCACCATGGTTGGTTTCTGTGGCCACTCGACAGAATTGGATCGAGTTCCCAGATCGCGTTTTTGAGCCCGATACAAGCGGTGTGGGCGGTGATGGTGAAGTTACGGTGAATCCGATTGGTCTACAGAGTGAGCAAGATAGCCAGTTCGATCTGGCCTTTTCAGTTCTCCGACGTTTGGGTGCTTCGGCCTATGTAATGACTGAGCTTTCTCATCGTTGGTCCAATTCAAACGAAGAGCCTTTCGATTTCAGCGGGCCGGTTGCCCAATTGCGTGCCGGGAATCGAATCGCGACCAACACAAGTTTCTCGGCCTACGTTGCCTACTCCAAACGTAACTTTGATCTGCCTTACGTCATCGACGGTGCCCAATCTCAGCTTGTTCTTGGCGATCGTGATGACAAGACTTGGCAATTTGGATTTAGTGTCGAGCGATCACTGAACCAGCGGATGAAAGTTTTTGCAGATGGATCTTGGTTGGATCAGACCTCATCCATCGAGACCTTCGAGTTTGATCACGCCCGATTCTCCATGGGTGTGTCTATGGATCTTTGGTCCGTGGGCGAGGTTCGCAATCGATCCATGGATACGGCTCGTCCGGTTCGGCCCACTCTGGCCCCGGTGTCGGTAGGAAAAGGCATTCGGTTCCGACTGGATGCTCCCGCAGCTCGGGTCGTGTCGATTGTTGGAGATTTCAACGGCTGGAACCCCAGCCGAGGAGAAATGCGTCGCCGGGATACCGGGGGTTGGGAGACCATCATCTCCCTATCTCCCGGGATCTGGCGGTACGCTTTTGTGGTGGACGGGACCTGGGTCCGCCCGCCAGACGCCCCCCGGTACGAATCTGACGGATTCGGAGGGGAGAATGGGATCCTGGAGATCTTCCAGGATGAAGCAGGTGTGCCTGGAGTTGTAACGGAAGGGCGCTGGGAGCGTCCAATAGAACAGGCCAAGGCTGAGGAGCCTTCGGTTGGCGGACAAGACCGGATTGACGGTCCTTAGGAGTGTGTCCATGTTGTTTGATTACAAAGCTTTACGGAGTTCCAGCCACCGGATCTTCCGTGTCTTTTGGGGTTTTGCTGTTGGAGTCCTAGCTACCGCGCTCATGGCTGCTGGCGGGCTAGCACAGGATCTGGGGCCGATCCAGACCCAACTTCAGCTTGAAGGCTCTCCCCCGGCGACGTGGAGTGATACGGATAACCAAATCGTGGCGGAATTGCTCCTTCGTATGGCCGAAGTGGGCTCACCCTCTGAGGACATCAACCAGGTCTGGGAGACTTGTCTGAGCTTGGCTGCAGCTCAACTCCCTGTTCGTCCGGTAGCAAGTCGCTACCTGCAAGGTTTGGCCAAAGGCGTGCCCATGATCCGGATCCACGTCGCGGCGGAAGGTGTGGTCACCCGTCTCGGTGAGGCGGCACAGCACCTTTCGTCCAACCAAACTTTTGCCGGCATTTCCGACGATCAGCTCCGGAACTCGATTCTTGATCACGGTGCCTACGCCCTTGAAGTGGGTGTAGCTCCCGAAATGCTGAACCGCTCCCTCGATCTTTGTGAAATCCCGGGGCAAACGCCTCGCGATCTTTACGAAGAGATTCGCTCTCCCATCCTGGCCATGAGCTTCCTCGTTTATGCCGGCGTCGATGACGACCGGTCTTTCGAGCTGGTTTCCACGGCTTGGGATCAGGGATATCGTGGTCCCAATCTTGAGCGGCTGGGTGAATCTGTGGTGCGCTTGGGGCAAACCAATGTGGGTCCGGTCGATGCCGTGAACCATGTCATGGTGTTGCTTGAAGACCAAATCTCGCCCGATCTCATGTTCGAGAGTCTCGATACTCTAGGTGACATCCCGTTAACTCCGGGGCACGTACCGGTGGATGATCCGGCGCGTCGTCGTACTGTTCCTGGGGACCGTCCTGACAAC
>JABDJR010000562.1 GCA_013003415.1 Candidatus Eiseniibacteriota bacterium
CCTTGCCATTACGCTGTCGAACCTTGGGGATCACACGGCAGCCCTGCGAGAACTCCTCAGCGCGGCCGAAGTTCAAACTGCGGAAGCCGATTCCTTCGAGCTTGCGTCCACCACCAAGTCGATTGGCTCGGCCTACTTCGCCCTGCAGAACTACCCTCGCGCTTTGGAGTCTTATCGAGAAGCCTCCAAGATGGCTTACGACACCGGAAACATCCGCGTCGAGTTAGAAGCCATGACCAACACGGGCTCGACTTATATCAACATGGGGCTCCCGGCCAAAGGCGTCGAGACTCTAGAAGAGGCTCTTGCCGTTGCCCGAGAAGTCAACGCGGTCGACAGTGAAGCCGACATCCTTTCGCTTCTTGGAGGCACTTACGAAACCGCGGGTGAATACGACAACGCTCTAACCCACTACGAGCAAGCGCTTGAAATCGACAAAGACCTGGGCCAATCGGGCGTCCTTGCCGCTCGGTACTTAAACGTTGGAAACGCCCTCACCGCTTTGGGCAGAAATAGCGAGGGCCTGGAGAAACTGCGCAAAGCCGCCTCTCTTGCCGAAGCCGCAGGAAACCGCGAAGCCCTTTGGCCCTGCTACTTGGGCATCGGTGACAACTTTGAAACCGCAGACGTTCTCGACAGCGCGCGCGTCTACAACGCGAAAGCGATCGACATTCTTGAAAGCCTTCGGAGTCGCGAAGCCTCGGAAGATACCAAAGCCGCTTCTCTGGGAAGGCGCGCTTACGTTTACGAAGCCCAGGTCCACGTCCTGGCGAAACTCTATGCGTCCACCGACAAACAGGAGTGGGCCGCGGAAGCCTTCACCACCGCCGAGCGTGGTAAAGCACGGGCCTTTCTGGATGGGCTCTCCGAAAGCAACATCGATCTTGAAGATCAAATCGATCCTAAGCTGGCAGCAGAACGACAGACTCTTGATCGCGCCTTAAACACGGTCCGCTATCGTCTGCGACAGGCCGAAGGCACTGAGTCCGATCCGGATAGCGTGCGTTCCTGGAAGCGTCAGCTCCGAAAACTCGAACGCGCGGAAGGGCGATTGCTCGAAGAAATTCGCATTCAGTCGTCTGCCTTTGCCTCTATCAATACGGGGAGTCCGCATTCTCTGAAAGAACTTCGTCGCGATCTCTTCCAAGACAAGCACGACGTTCTCTTGCAATACAGCTTGGGAGACTCTGCCTCCTACCTGTGGGTGATCACCAAGAAAGACATCGCCTTCCACACCCTTCCTGCACGAAGCCATATCGAAGAACAAGTTCAAGCTCTGCGCGCGGGTTTGGTTTCGCCCCAGGCAAGGAACGACGAATCCTATCTTAAAGCGGCTCAGACCCTCTACAACTGGCTCCTAGCCACCGCAGCGAATTCAGTCGACAAGGCTAAACGCGTCTTCGTGGTTCCCGACGGGGCTCTGCAGTTTGTACCCATGGACGTTCTGCTGACCAAGAAAGTCGATCCCCCTTCCGCGGACCTGAGCGCCGAAGCTCGCGGCAAGTTCTTCGGGGAACTCCCCTTCGCCCTCAAGGGGAAAGAGCTGCGCTACGGACCTTCGGCGACCGGCTTTGCTGTCATGGCCAAAAGAGAGGACTCCGGGCGTGTTGTTGCTAAGGATCTGCTCGCCGTGGGAGACCCGACCTTTGTTCAAACCTCAAGTGAAGACGCCGACGCGTCACTTGCCCCGCTCCCCTTCACCCGAACCGAGGTTGAGGCCATCGCCAAAGGTTTTGAGGAATCCAAACGCACGATTCTTCTTGGTGAAAAAGCTCAAGAAGCAACTCTCGCCCAACCGGACTTCATGAGCGACTTCCGCATTCTTCACTTCGCCACCCACGGCTTGGTGAACGAAAGACGTCCCGAGCGATCTCGCTTGGCTCTCGCGGCACCCCAAGATGAGACGGCCGATGGCTATCTCGAAGCCTCCGAGATTTATAGGCTCAAACTAAATGCAACCTTAGTTGTACTTTCTGCATGTGAGACAGGCTTAGGAAAGATGATTCAAGGTGAGGGCGTTTTAGGTTTGCCTCGCGCGTTCCTATACGCCGGTGCCCGTAATGTGGTGGTGAGTCTATGGAGCGTTTCCGACCAATCCACGGCGGCCCTCATGTACGCGTTTTACAAAAACCTGGGCGACAAGGAACCGGAAGCCGGTCGGGCGCTGAGCCGGGCCAAAGACGCCCTTCGCCAAGAATCGAAGTTTGCTCACCCGTTTTACTGGGCGGCATTTAGCCTGATTGGTCCCTAGGACCACCTGAATCGATCTTTGAACACGAATTGCTTTTACATAACCGCATTAAAGGGAGCGACTAAGCCTTTGCTCTCTTTAATTTTAGCGGGTTTTCGAGTAGACTAGTCTGTCTGAATCGGTCCCGCGCTCACCCGTGAGCGTTGCGCCTGCTCAACAGAGCAGTCTGCATAGAGAAAGAACCGCGTAGGGGGTCAGCGGCCAACTACGCCTGAAACATCCAGAGACGCCCCAACCGCATGTTGGGAATATGTGCCACTGCGTCTTCTTGTTTCGCACCGGGGAGAACCTAATGTTTCGCATCGCTAGCTGTGTCCTGCTTCTTTTCGTCTTCGCCTCGTTTTCTACTTCTACTGTCCACGCCACCACCCTTGAACCCTTGTCGATCGAAGAGCTGAGCCAACGCTCAAGCACGATCGTTCATGGGACCGTGGTAAGTACCCAGGCTAAGTGGAACGAAGCTAAAACCATGATCTTTACTCACGTCCAGTTCGAAGTCGCCGACAGCTTCCGCGGTTCCGCCGGCTCTCAGGTTGAGTTCCTGGTACCTGGCGGCGTGGTGGACGGTATTCGTATGGAGATCGCAGGGACCGGTACGTTTCAGAAAGATCAGGAGTCCATACTCTTCCTGGCCCCGGGCGGCACAGGCAAGCTGCATGTAAACGGACTCACTCAGGGACGGTTCGATGTTTTTGAAGATGACGACGGGCGAAAACAGATACGCGGGTTAGCCCTAGACGCTATCCAAGCCCTAAGCCCCGGCGGGGTTGTGGCAAGTGCCTCCGCCGACCAGCAGTCGGTTAGCCTCGACGAATTCAAAAACGGGCTCCGCAAACT
>JABDJR010000425.1 GCA_013003415.1 Candidatus Eiseniibacteriota bacterium
CGCCATGTCCTCAAGGAGCATGGGGAACGTCTGAGCTTGAGGAGCCGTGCGGAAGGGAATCCATTCACTCCACGGGGAAGTATCGTTCGGGGTTCCTGAGTCATCGCGGAAGCGTGCACGGATGCGGTAGGGGCGATCAAAGTCAAAACGACTCTCCCCAGCAAGATGACCCTCTAAGACTCCATCGCCAAGGTGAATGTGCACCAAGATGTTCGTAGCGAGAGCGGACCAGACCCGAACGTTGAGCGAATCGTCCCACACTTCGAAATCGGAGTTCAGATGCGCATCAGCGTCGGGGTCAATGAAATCGTTGGTGTTGAAGTGAGGATCAAAAGCGGATACTACGGCTCCGGAATCGGGTTCGATCCAAGTGGGTGCCAAGGGCGGGGAGTTGGCCCAGGATGCGTTTGGCAGAAGCATCACCAACCCCAAAAGGATGATTAGACCGATGCAAAGATGCAGGCATTGGGGATATCGGGCGGTGGGCATAGGGTCCTTTTAGACTCAAGAAGATGTAAGCGTGCTCCCCCAACGGGAAAGTTTACCATACTTAATTCGAAGTTCTAGCCTTCGAAGGGTCGGGAACTTTTCTGAGGATCAAGGCACCAATAGCTGCCACGCCCGCGAGTACGATAATCGCCAGACGGTACTTGGCCGGGCCCAGGGACGAACCTAAGAAAACCGTCAATGCCCATACCTGGGGGCCAAGAACCGCAGCCGATTTGTTGCAAAATGCATACACGCCAAACAATCGACCCTCGTCCCCGGCAGGAGCAAGGGATAGCAGAAAGGGACGAGTGACGGTCCAGAGCGTGCCTAGCAACAAACCGACAACAATGCCCATCGCGTAGAACACTTTTGGCGAGACAGCGACTGCAATCACGATGGGCACCACCACCCACAGCCAGACCGTTACCGTGAATACGCGTTTAGGTCCGATGCGATCGCTAAGCCAGCCGGCAAAGAAGGAACCAAAGATGGCGGGGATGGTGGCGAGCATAAAGAAGGTCGCTTTGGCGCTGTCGGGAAGGCCAACCACTTTCTCCGCATAAACCGACATAAACACGATGGCCGTGTGAATCGCATCCAGAACAAAGAAATTGGCCAACAGAAACCAGCCGACCCCAGGGTACCGTTCGCGATCCGTAACGATTGCCTTCAAGTCACGAAAGGCTTCGTTCCAACTTGGTTTGCTTCCACCCGTCGCCGGGGCTTCTTTAACTCTAAGGAAGATGGGTAACGCAAAAAGTGCAACCAAGATCGCCGTGGGGATAAACGCGGCCGTGCGCCCTCCGGCTTCAATGAAGCCCGGCTCCCAATTGAAAATGGGCATCTTGCCTTCCACTAAGGGAACGACCAGCAGCATGCCTAGGAACGAGCCCAAGTAACCCAAGGCGACTCCAAAGCCCGAGATGCGTCCACGAGTGGACTTCGTGCTCACCGAAGGCAAGAGCGAGTTGTAAAACACAAGACCACCCTGAAAGGCGTAATTGGACAGCGCGAAGGCGACCAGAGCCAAAACGAGTCCCACGGTGGTCGTGGCTTTGGTGAGTGGGCCCAGGGCAGCGGTGGCAAGGACACAGACAAGGGTGAAGATGGCAAGGAATGGGAGGCGACGGCCTCTTCGATCGGACCAGAGCCCCAGGTAGGGAAGGGTGAGGGCGACGAGCAGCATGGACCCGCCGTAGAACAAGCTAAACCAGAAGTCCTCTCGACCCCGGTCGACCGTGACCCATTGCACAAAGAATAGGCTCACGACATTCATGCTGTAGATGGTGTTGGCTAAATCATAGAGCGCCCAGGACAGGGCTCCGCGCGGCTTCGGATTGGGGCTCGAGGAGCTACTCCCCATCCCGCTGGAATTTCAAGCAGACTTGGTCGTCACTGCTGTAAATGTAAAACCCATCCCAATCTCCACCGCTATCGATGATCACGGGACGCGCGTCCTCAAAGCGGCCGCGGGCAATACTCAGACAGGAAGCCTCAAGAATCTTCTTTTCCTTTACGTAGGTTTTCCAGCGATCTTTTTCCTTGGGCTCAATACGTTGACCCTCGGTGGCCGCTCGTTTGAGTTCATTCTTGAAGTCATAGTAATTCACTTCGACGACCGTGGGACGCCCCATATGGTTCTCCTAGTTTCCGTAATTGAATCCCCAAGGGACGGACGTGTCACAAAGCAAAGTTGCATCCCTCGAATAATTCTAACCTAGCCTCGGGCAATGGGGTCAAAGGCCCAATCGCACCTACCGTCCTTTTCGGTCAATTGAGGTTCAAAACTGAGCGAAACATTCGGTATAAGACCCAGTGCCATAGCAATTTGCCATATCTGGTGAACTTTCACCTATTCAGGTCAACCACATGGAATTTATCTAAGTGGCCCCCCAAGGGAGACGATACTTATTTGAGGGCGAGGAAATCTCCGCCTTAGACGGCCAACGCACCCACGTGGCCAAGCAGAGCTGGGCCTCCGGACACCTTCCCCCGGAACCCGCTAAACATAAGGTTCCCCATGCTTTGACATGATATGATCGCCCCCCAATGGGTGAGAACTGTCGGGGAACTTGCCTTGGACACACGACCAAACATCAGGAGCAATGAGACATGAAGTTTAAGAGGTTACCTCTTGGCATTCTCACTCTTGCAACGGCAGCCGGATTGACTTGGTCAATCGCGGGTTTTGCTGTTCAGAATGAGGGTGTGGCTGCGCTGGAAGCTGGCCCAGCCCTAAGCCTTGCGGACTACGCGACTACAGAGTCGGAAGTAGGTCCCGATGCCATGAAGATGGCGTCCAATATTCAACGATCGATGTTGGCCACTCTGGCTGGGCGCGACGCGTCCGATCCGCTTGTGGGTCAACTTGCAGCGTGTTGGGCGGAAGGCAGTGATCCGACCGTCATGGGGGCCTTCGAGGACCTTCTTGGCGGGAAAGACGATGTGCACTCCTTCCAATTTAGTGATGGTAGCCGATGGAGCAACACGGCCACCGATGGCTTCGGCCTCGGTCAGGGAGATCCGACCAATATTACGTGGTCTTTTATTCCTGATGGCACTTTCATCGCAGGGTACATCGGTGAGCCGGGCTCTAACAGTTCCGTTATCGCCTTTCTTGATGGCGTGTTTGGTGCCGGACCAGGTGGGGCAGATTTAACCCTCCGTCCTTGGTTCACTTACTTCCAGCAGATTTTCGACAACTGGGCCTCCTTCACCGGTCTTCGTTATGTCTATGAGCCCAACGACGACGGTGCCGCGTTTGTGAACACCAGTGGTTCTTTAGGTGTGCGTGGTGATGTGCGTATTGGTGGTCATCTTATTGATGGTGCCTCGGGTGTGCTTGCCTATAACTTTTTCCCGAACACCGGGGATATGGTTTTGGACACCGGCGATGGCGCCCTCTTTGGAAATGCATTCCAGAGTTTCCGCGCTTTCCGGAACGTTCTAGCTCATGAGCACGGACACGGTATTGGGA
>JABDJR010000597.1 GCA_013003415.1 Candidatus Eiseniibacteriota bacterium
CCGCCGGAGTCTATTTCATCACGCTCGAAACCCAGGGGCACCGATACACGAAAAAGATCGTCGCCCTTCCCTAGCCCTGGGCACGGCCTCTAACTCCGCTGAACCCAGAAGCGCCTAGCCGCTCAACTCCTGACCGAAGCAGATCACGTTTCCGTCCGGATCCATCACTTCCATCTCTAGCATGCCGTAATTTGTCTTTTCAGGATCACGCACAATCGGAGCCCCGGCTGCGGTCAGCTCCGAGTGAAAAGCTTTTAGATTTTCCAAATGGAAATAAGCGTTCCACCCCTTCTGTTTTGCCCCCGGGCCATCGTGCCATGAATCGATAAAGATGACAGCGCGGTCTCGCTCAAGGATGCCAAAGCGAGCCGGATCTCCTCCCTCTTCAACCACATTGAACCCAAGCTGTTCCGTATAGAACTTCCGACTGCGCGCGTAGTCGGCTGATCTAAGCACGGGGGTGGCTCTACGAAACATATTCTCTTCCCTTTCGTGACCTATAAAACGAGGTGCTCTTAGCTCGAATCTGCGGTGCGAGCCTCTCGTAACCGCTCTGCCTTCTTGGCGTAATAGATTCCGATGCTAGGCATTGAAATGCAGAGCGTGGGATAAACAAAGCCTGCCCAAACCCCAAGTTTTGCGGGAGCTAATAAGGCAAGTAGAGCCGAAACGAGACCGGTGAGAGCCATTGTGGTCCAAGAGGCGATTTCTTCGTGGGTCAGAACAACCTCCAACTCATTCAGTTGGAGTTCGCGAGCAGCCTTGGCTCGAGCGTAAAGCAGAGCAATAGCTCCCGACACTCCAAAAGATCCAAAGCCATAAATCACAAAAAGACCGGCCAACTCTTCTGGGCCTTCGATGGAAAGCTCAGAAGGAAAGTAACCCGCAGACGCAAAGTGCAGCAAAGCGGAGGCCATGCTACGAAGCGGCACCACATACACAAGCATCAAAAAGACCAACCCCAAACTGAGGAGGGTCGTGACCGTGTCTTCTAGTCCGAAGCGACGACTCCACTTTCGGTGCCCCATCCAGACCATCATGATCAGTACAAAACTAACAAGGAACGAGGGGGCTGCCTTCAAGGCGAGCACAAGTTCCGAAAGACTCTTTGGCACGGAACCTACCGAGATCACGAGCAGAGTAATCGCAAAGGCAAAGGCGGCATCAACAAAGGTTTCTAACCTTGTCATTTCTAGACCCCGAAGACGAAAACCATCTTTGTTCGGGAGTTGATCGAGATTCTGGTTAGTCAACACTGGGAATGTATTTCGGTTTGGCACGAGCGTTTAGGGCATCTTCCAGCACCTGCGCTACGCGGAGTAACATGGGTTCTGAATGAGCCGGACCAATGAGGGAAATCCCCACCGGCAACTCCCCCGCCATTCCCATGGGTAGAGTTACACTGGGATAGCCGGACACCGCAGCGAGGGTAGAACTGGAGAGAGTGTAATGATCTCCATTCAGCCAATCTCTGGTCCAGGCTGGGGCATTGGTCGGCGCTATGAGAACGTCGACCCCTTGTTTCTTCATAGCCACATCGATGGCTTCCTGGGCCAGAGTCTTACTCTTCTTTAGCGCGTCAAGGTAGGCCTCATCGCCGAGGCTGCCCTTCTTTTCCGCCTGAAGGAAGATCTCTTGCCCGAATCGTGGCATGGCCTCGGCTCGGTTCTGTTCGTTGAAGTCAATCAGGTCGTCGAGTCCCGACATGCCCTGTGGAGACCCATGACTCTCGAGGTAAGTGCGCAGATCTGTTTTGAACTCATAGAGCAAGACTTCATATTCCGCATCGTCTAGTTCAGCAAGATCACCGAGATCGACGGGGTCAACAATCGAAGCCGCTTCCTTTTTTAAAACGGCAATCGCCTGCTCAAACTGCTCTTCAACCAGCGGGTTCGAATCGACGCCAAAATAGGTTCTCCACACGCCAACCGTTATGTTCCCAACCCCATCTGTCAGCCCCTCAGTATAGTCAGGCTGGCTAGCGGGAAAGGCGGACGATGCCGGGTCGTCCTCGTCCTTCGCAACCATGGCATTCAAGAGGAGCGCGGCATCGGCCACGGTTCTTGCCATGGGGCCGGCCGTGTCTTGGCTATGAGCAATGGGAATGATGCCGTGGCGGCTCACTAATCCCAAGGTGGGCTTGATCCCCACGATACCGTTTACCCCCGAGGGGCACACCACGGATCCGTCCGTTTCCGTGCCGACGGCCAGAACGGTTAGGTTCGCGGCAACCGCAACTCCAGAACCGCTCGAGGAGCCGCAGGGCGAGCGATCTAAAACGTAGGGGTTTTTTGTTTGGCCGCCTTCACTGCTCCACCCACTCGTCGATCGCGTGGAACGGAAGTTTGCCCACTCGCTAAGGTTGGTCTTACCCAAAAGCACGGCGCCGGCTTCCCTGAGGCTTTTGACAAAGAAGGCGTCTTGCCTGGCTTTGTGCCCACGAAGAGCAATAGATCCTGCAGTGGTTGTCATTTGGTCGCCCGTATCAATGTTGGCTTTGAGCAACACTGGAATTCCATGGAGCGGGCCGCGGGATCCTTTGGTTTTACGCTCTGCATCGAGGGCTCTCGCGATCTCGATGGCATCTGGATTCAATTCAATCACCGCATTCAATTCTGGACCCGATTGATCCAAGTCGCGAATGCGGTTTAAGTAGTAAGTGATAAGAGCTTCAGAGGTAAGGCTCCCCGACTCCATTTGCCTTTGCAGCTCAGCCACGCTGACCTCTTCGAAATTCGTTGTCGCCATTTGTGTTTGTCCATTCTCTTGCGCCACCGCAATCGAAGAAACGCCAAGACACAAGAACAAAAGGAAAGTTCTTAGTTTCAAAACATGTTTCCTTCTTAATGTGGGCTACACGACCGACTCCCTAACCTTAAACCGCACTCACTTGCACAGCGGCTAAACAAGTCTCCAGGGCCAAATCGATTCCTTCAACGACCGTGCCTTCGGCCAAACTTGGGGTTTTTTGCTGATCAATGACATGCTCGTGAAAAAACGGTAGGTGAATGAAGCCAGCTTTGGTCTGCAAACCGTTTGTGGCAATGAAGTGCATCGCTTGGTAGAAAACGTGATTGCAGAGGTACGTACCGGCAGAATTAGACACCGTGCACGGGACTTTGTGGGCCCGTAGAGAAGTCTCGATCGCCTTAACCGGAAGTGAAGAGAAGTAGGCTACGGGCCCCCCTTCAATAATAGGGACCCCCGCAGGCTGGTTCCCCGCATTGTCTGGGATGCGGTAATCATCAACGTTGATGGCAACTCGCTCCGGCGCTATCTGTGGCCTGGGGGCAACGCCCATCATCAGCACTAAATCGGGTTCATGAGAACGCATGGCACTCAAGAGTTTTGGTGCCGCCTGTTTCCGGTCGACCGGGAGCACCAGCGTTTTCAGGTCACAAGAGGGCTGGTGCCCCTTACCCAAAGTCTCTACAACAACTTGGGAAGGGTTGGATGAAGCTCCATCGAAGGGTTCGAAACCGGTGAGCAGAACTTTGGGCATCGGCAGGTCGGCACTCCTTTGTGAGAGGGCTTATTCTATCAGCCGGTCGATTCGGCGTCAGCTAACCCAAGGACCCAGCCAGCTCTTGAACCACATCCACGAAGAAATCGATATCTCGCTCTTCCGTTCGCCAGTTTGAGATGGCGGGGCGAAGAGCCGTCATTCCCTTGTACTTGGTCGTCCCGCAGAGCACCCTTCCGTCCTCGAGAAGCTTCTCGCCCAAACGTTCGTTCAAGTTATTGAGCTCCTGCTCGGACATGTTCCCAGGGTTAAAGCGAAGGCAGACGATGTTGAGCTGAACCTCGGCCAGACGTTCTAGATGAGCAACCTCATCGACGCGCTTTCCCAGATAAACGGCTAAATCTAGGTGGTGTTCAATAAGTTCTCGATAACCTTGCCGACCATAGGCTCTCAGAGTGGCCCAGGTTGAGAAGGATCGGGCACGCCTTGAGCTTTCGGGGCCAAGGGCACCAAAGTTGACGCGGACTTCGTGAGGATCGGCCAAATAGTCGGCTTCATATGCAAAGGTCTTTCCCATGAGAGCGCCATCGCGAACGAAGCTGAAGCCACTGTCGTAGGGAACGTTGAGCCACTTGTGACCATCGACGGTGATGGAGTGCGCTCGCTCAATGCCCTTGGTGAGGTGAGCGGTACGAGGAGACAAGGCCGCAAACAAACCGAAGGCGCCATCGACATGAAGCCAAAGATTGTACTTTTCCGCGAGATCGGCCATGGCTTCGATGGGATCGAAATCGCCGGCATTCACCTCCCCCGCATTGGCGAGGAGGAGTCCCGGTTGGCCGTCGAGCTTCCGAAGCTCTTGTTCCAAAGCCCCGAGGTCGACCCGTCCCGTGCTATCGGCAGCAAACCGCTTCACCGACTGACGCCCAATTCCCAGCATGCCCAGACACTTCACCGCGGCGGCATGGACATAGCCGCTGGAAAAGACTGGGGTGGGCGGAAGGTTGGCGAATCCTTCTTGGGCAACATCGACCTTGTGCTGCTCAGCCCACCACTGTCGGGCGGAAGCTAAGCCCACAAAGTTGGCCATGGTGGCACCGGTGGTGGTGATGCCCGACATGGAAGCGTCGAGTCCAAAAAGTTCTTTGAGCCAGTTTAGACTGATGACTTCCAAACGCACGCTGAGAGGCGAACTAATCCAGGCATAAGCTATTTGATCCATTACGGAGGTGAACCAATCCGCTCCAAGCGATGCCGGGGTCGATCCGCCAATCACAAAGTGAAAGCACCGGGGGCCCGAGGTATGGGCAATGGCGCCCTGTCCGTAATCCCAGAGTTCCTGCACCGCTTCCAAAGCTCCCTGCCCCGCCTCGGGAAGAGGCTGACCCTCAAAGTGATCTAGGCTTTCTTGGAGGTCCGGCGACAGAACCGGTCGCTCGTCGAGCTCTTCAAGATAGACCTTGGTTCTCTCGTACACCGATTCAAGGACGCGAGCTAGCTCGTCTCGCTTAGGGTAGTGACTCACCTCTTCTCCTTTGCTTGCAGCACTTCAATCGCTAAGGGAATTCAATCCTCGCTTCGGCTGATTCTACCGCCGAAAACTCCAGCCACGCTGACGCATTGGCTTAAGACTTATTTTGGGATTATCTCGGGAGGGTTCCCCTGGGGGGTCAGGGACGCGCTTGACTTCAAGGCTTAAGGCGCAGGCTCGCTTGGAGTGGTGAGAATCCGTCGAGCTTCTTCCGCTACGTTTTGGTGCACGAGTAAGCTCACGCCGCCCGAGAACTGAAGTTCGGGTCGCATGCCGCCGCAATCATCTTTTGCAATGGTGGCTTCGATTCCGGCAGCTTCAAGGCTGCCTTTGGCCAACTCGGCTTCGATCTCTCCGGCAAAGGTGGCGACGACGACTTGGTTTTCGCTCACGGTCTACTCCTGGGTGGGTTTCGCATTGCGCTGACTCAACAGAACGGCCGCAGCTACCGCACCGCCCACGCCACCTGAAATAGCAGGATTGATGTCGCCGGTGATGAGCTTCTGGGCGACTGCGGACAGGACCGCGGCGATGACAGCGAT
>JABDJR010000602.1 GCA_013003415.1 Candidatus Eiseniibacteriota bacterium
GTGTTTGGCCACCGTTTCCATCTCATTGCGGGCAAATTCTTGGGCCAATTCCTGGAGCTGCTCTTGCTCGGAACTCAGACTGAAATCCATGGGTTCTCCTCTTCGGTTGAATCGGGTTCATGCTAGACCGGAAGCTCACTTCCGGCAAGCGCTTGCCCGGATCTAAGTCCGCGACTAGGATGGTCGCCTGGAGGAATGATGAGACAGATTGCTGTAATCAGTTTGGGAGCCGTGCTTCTGGTCCTGGGGGCAAGTTGCGCTGAGGACCTGCTGGGACCCAATGATGCCACCGACATTTTCGGTCGGCTGGTTCTAAGTTCGAGCGAAGACGGAACCGATGGAATTTTCAATGTGGGCGTTGGTATCTTCTTCGACCAACCCGCCACGAGTCCGCAAGGCTTCGGTCGCGACTATGGGCAAAGTCCAAAACTCGCACAACAGCCAACCCTCAGCCCGCCGTTTCCCAATCCCGGAACCAATCCGATTGAGAATCCGATCCGGATACGAGTCGTTGTTCCGGAGGCCACTCCAGGCTCTGTAGAAATTTGGTCTTTCTCCCTGGCCGTAAACCGACCCGTTGCCACGTTGGACGACGATGGCTTTGAGGTTGGGGAAAACATTTTCACTTGGAACGGCAGAGAGAACAGCTTCGGAGATCACTTGCCCAATGGTCTTTACACCGCCCGAGTGACCTTTGGTTCTGGAGAGTCGGCTTCCGTTGTCGAAGAGAATATTCTGATCAACCGACCGGTTACCGATGCGATTGCTTTGGGCATCTTCGATGATTTCAGCGACGTAAACGGTGCCTTTTCGCTTCTCGATGTTCCGGTTGGAGAGACCTATACCGCTACAAACGGAAGCGGAGCCGTGCAGGGGGTCAGAACTATTGGCGGGCAAATCCGCATTTATACCTGCGACATTGACTTTCAACACAAGGAAACCGTCGTTCAGCTCAATCCAAAAGAGCGTCTCGACGTAGAGATTCGGCTCATCCCTCGGGCTCAGTTGCGGCTGGAAACGCTTGTCTCCGGCCTGCTCATCCCGCGGCTATAGTCGAATCTGAACAACTTAGAAGGAGGAGAAACATGAATTTTGATACAAGCTCTCCCATGACCCCCACCATGCACATGGATGAATTCCGGGAGGTCGTGCGTGAAGTACTCAATGAAGAACTTGGGATTTCCGATGAACGCCTCATGGGGCGCTGGCAGGGGGGGACTCTCGTACTCCAACCTGGCGACCCTACAGCCAAGGCGAAGGAGATCCCTTTGGAAAACTTTTTCCACAAGGTCGTGATGGTTCGCGACCGGCTGCGCGTTTTGGAATCGAAGATCAACAGCCATCCCAAGCTCGACGATGAAGACCGGATTGAACTGCAGCAATACGTCACGCGGATGTACGGGTCCCTGACCACCTTCAACATTCTATTCTCAGACAAAGAGAAGCAGTTTCGAGGAGCAAGCTCCAGCTAATGGCCGATTTTCTAAAGCAACCCGTCTTGGACGCGCTGGAACGCGCGGGAAGACCTCTAAAGTCCAAGGAATTGGCTCGGGAACTCGATGTTCCCACCCGTCGCTACCGTGCCTTTCGCGAGTTTCTGAAAGGGCTTGTCGCCTCTGGCGAACTCTATCGTGTTAAACACGGCCGCTATGCGCCTCCAGAAAAGATCAACCTAGTACGAGGCTCCCTCTCCGTCATAAAAAGCGGCGCCGCCTTCCTCGTTCGGGACGGAGCGGGCGATGATGTGTTTATCCCCGCCGATGGCCGTGTCACCGCCTTTCATCGCGACCGCGTGGTGGTCCGCATCGAGCACACCCGCCGGGGCAAGCTTGAAGGTCGGGTCGTTCGCGTTTTGGAACGAGCCCGAGAAGAGTTTGTAGGCACGCTCAACAAGACCAAGCACTTTGCCTTTGTCAAAGCCGATGACCCGCGATTCAATCGCGACATCCTGATTCCTCCGGATGAGCTTGGAGATGCGGAAGATGGCGCCAAAGTAACGGCCAAAATCATCGACTGGGGCTCTTTAACCTCGGCACCCGTTGGGTCGGTGACTGAGGTGCTCGGCCAGGTGGGTGACCCTGGGCTCGACATCTTGATGATCATCAAGAACAACGGGCTTCCCGAATCGTTTCCCGAGGAGGTCGAGGAGGCTGCGGCCAAAATTCCCGATAAGATCCCCAAAAAAGAAATCGCCAGTCGTCTCGATCTTCGAGACGTCGAGGTGGTCACCATCGACCCCCCAACCGCTCGGGACTTCGATGACGCGCTTTCCATGACCCAAGACAAAGATGGGAACTACGAAATTGGGGTGCATATTGCCGACGTGAGTCACTACGTGCGCCACGATGACATCATTGATCGGGAAGCCTGGAACCGGGCCACAAGTGTCTATTTGGTGGACCGGGTGCTACCCATGCTTCCCGAAAAGTTGTCGAATAACCTTTGCTCCCTGAACCCCGATGTAGATCGACTCGCCATGTCGGCCATGGTGACGATGACCCCTCGGGGCCGGATTCTAGGCTACCGGATCGAAGATACGGTTATTCGCTCGAACCGGCGGTTTGCTTACGAAGAAGTTCAAGCCTATTTCGATGGGGAAGAGGGAGCCACAGACAATGTTGGCGAGCAGCGCTCACTCATCGATGATCTGCGTAAAATGGCGGGGGTTTTGAATCAAAAACGAAGGCTTCGCGGCGCTCTAGACTTTGATCTCCCCTCCAGCCGGGTATTGCTGGACGAAAAGGGATTTCCAACCGAAATCAAAAAGGTTGTGCGTACCGAGAGCAACCGGCTGGTTGAAGAATTCATGCTCTTGGCCAACGAAATTGTGGCTAAGCACCTTAAGGGGCTTAAGAAGCCTGCTCCCTATCG
>JABDJR010000658.1 GCA_013003415.1 Candidatus Eiseniibacteriota bacterium
ACGTGTAATTCGGGTGGTTCTCAACCGGCTTTAAATTCTCGAGATTGCCGGCATAGGTCAGGGCGTCGAGGACCGTGACTTTAACGTTTCGACCGTCGGCTAGCAGACGGTGAACAAAGTTTGAACCGATGAATCCGGCTCCTCCGCAAACCAGAACCGATCCACCCTGGAGTTCCTTACTCATGATTCCACACCTATGATCTCGGGAGATAATCCACGGCCTACGCCAACATGGCGGAAGCCCTTTTCATTCATTTCTTGAGGCTCATAGAGGTTTTTGAGGTCTACAACAAGGTCGCCTCTCATGAGCGACTTGACCTTGACCAAATCCATGTCTCTAAAAATGTTCCATTCGGTTGCGATCACCACCGCGTCAGCCCCCTCAACTGCTTCAAAGAGATCGGAGGCGTACTCCACATCGCCTACGGCTTCTTTGGCGCTATCCATTGCAATAGGATCGAAAGCCTTGACCTTGGCTCCCCGGTCGCGAAGATAGGTTAGGAAGTCGATGGCCACGGAGTCGCGAACGTCATCGGTTCCCTGTTTGAAGGCGAGCCCCAAAACCCCAACCGTTTTTCCGGCCAGGCCTCCGAGCATCTCCTGGGTCTTTTCCATGTACTGAAGACGCTGCTGTTTGTTGACCTCGATGGTGGCTTCCACAATGGTTTGCGGCACACCAAAGGAACGACCGGTGTGAGCCAGCGCTTCGGTATCTTTTGGGAAACAGGACCCGCCATAGCCCGCGCCCGCATGGAGGAACTTGCCTCCGATACGCTGATCAAGGCCCATGGCCCGCGAGACAACTTTGACGTCGGCTTTCACGAGATCGCAGAGGTTGGCGATTTCGTTGATGAAACTGATCTTGGTGGCCAGGAACGCGTTGGAGGCGTACTTAATCAGCTCGGCCGTTTCTACCGTAGTTTTCACCAATGGCGATTCGTTGAGGTACAAGGGCTGGTAGACATCACTTAGAACGTCTTCCGCTCGCTTACTCCAGGTTCCAATCACCACACGATTGGGTCGCATGAAATCTTCAATCGCGCTTCCCTCGCGGAGGAATTCGGGATTCGAAGCCACGTCGAATTCGTGATCGCCTTTGGATTCGGAAGCGATGATCTTCTGGATCCGAAGCCCCGTACCGACGGGAACGGTACTCTTCTGGACGATGAGCTTGTACCCGTTGATGTGCTCACCAACGCTACGAGCGACCTGATCCACATACTTGAGATCAGCCTCACCATCGCTACCCCGAGGGGTGCCTACGCAAATAAACAGCACATCATTGTCTTTGATGGCCTGGGTGAGGTCTGTCGAAAATTTTAGGCGACCGGCTTTTACACTCCGGGCCACCAGTTCAGGAAGGCCGAATTCGTAAAAGGGAATCTCGCCCTTCTCAAGGCTCTTAATTTTGTCTTGGTTGGCGTCGACACAGGTGACTTGGTTTCCGAAATCGGCCATGCAGGCCCCGGTAACCAGACCCACGTAACCCGTCCCAACCATGCAAATGCGATGCATAAAGTCTTACTCCAATGGGCTTGAGCGCAGATGATGCAAAGTGACCAAAAATTATACCCTGCAAAGGTTTGCAGGATCAAGAAATTCCCCGGGGAGGCCCATTCAGGCCTTCTGACCGATCTGGGAGAGGGGATTAGCTCGTTTGGGTGGAGACCTCAGCGATTTCTTCGAGAATGGCCTCCCAGGCCTTCTGGGGATCGGCGGCCGCGGTAACGGCCCGGCCAATCACGAGTTTGCTAGCCCCGGCTTCAATCGCTGTTCTGGGAGTTGCGACACGCACCTGGTCCCCCACCGCGGAACCAGCCGGGCGAATCCCCGGGGTCACCCGGAGGAAGTCGTTTGAGACCACCGCCCCCAAGCCCTCAAGGTCCTTCGGCGAGCAAATGACACCATGGACGCCGGAAGCCTCGGCCTCTTTGGCAAAGATGGCGACGCGCTCAGCCACGGGGTGTGGCTGATAGACCTGGGGAAACTCTTCCCCACTCAAACTCGTGAGCACGGTCACGGCTAGAAGCTTGGTCTCGCCACCTTCTGCCTCTGCCGCCTGGGCGGCCGCCTCCATCATCTTGGGGCCACCCTCCGCGTGGAGCGTCAGCAGGTCGGCACCCAATCCGGAAGCCACCGAAACCGCCTTGGCCACGGTGTTTGGGATGTCGTGCAACTTTAGGTCGAGAAACACCCGATGCCCTTTGTCCTTCATGGCCCGAACGATGGACGGGCCTTCCGCCGTGAAGATCTCAAGACCTAGCTTGACCCATAGTAAAGACGAGCCCACTCGATCCACTAACTGCAAAGCCTCATCGGCCGTGGATCGATCTACGGCTAGTATCGCGAGATCTTGAGCTGAAGCGTGATGGTTCACGTTTTTCTTCCCCCTCTGGTGGCTAGGTCCATGGACGACCATGAAACTATTTTTATTTGGCCTTGGTCGCTTTGGGACCGATCAACAGCGTCTCTTCCACTTTCAAAGTCCCTATCACTTGAGAGAGTTCCGTGAAGCCGTGCTTATCCATGTAGGCTTCGATCCCCGCCACAATGTCCACGGGAACTTGGGGCTCAGCGTAAACCACGGTCCCCACTTGAATCGCTTTGCAACCGGCAACCAAGAACTCTAACGCGCTGGAAGTATCTTCAACACCGCCAATGCCAACTACGTCACAGTTTAGGGCGCGCACCAACTCAAAACACTTGGCCAAAGCCACCGGTCGAATGGCCGGCCCACTGAGCCCACCCATACCCCGAGCCAGAAGCGGTTCACGCCGATCGACATCGATGCGCATGCCCAAAAGAGTGTTGATGGCAGAGAGGGCATCGGCGCCGCCATGGAGACAGGCTCTACCCACGTCACTAATGCTAGTCACGTTGGGAGTCAGTTTCGCCCAAAGCGGTTTCTTCGTGACCCGTCGCGTTGCGACAACCACTTCTTCGGCAAGATTGGGATGAGTGCTCATGTTGAGCCCACCCTCTTTGACGTTGGGACAGGAAATGTTGAGCTCAATGGCATCGACTCGGTCGAGGTCGTCGAGACGCTCAGCAAGCTTGGCGAAATCTTCGGGGCCATAGCCGCCGATCGAGACCACAATTCTTGTATCAAGACCTTCGAGTCTGGTCAGCTTCTCTTTCTCGTAGCGCTCAATGCCTGGACCCTCAAGACCTATGGAATTCAGCATTCCGTTTGGAGTTTCCGCGATCCGAGGCGGCGGATTCCCGGGCCGAGGTTCCTCGAAAATCGTCTTGGTTACCACCCCACCAATCGCCTCCAAGTCCAGAAGTGGGATTAACTCAGCTCCATAACCCCCTATTCCAGAAGCAATAAGCACCGGGTTCTTGAGCTTTAGTCCGCCCGCGGTAATAGAAAGCTTAGACATGGGGCACCTTCTCCCAGTCCACTCGGTGCGCGTCGAGAACAGGTCCCTCAAGGCACTGCATGAGGAATCGTTCTTCATCCACTAAGGGAACCGCACACCCTCGGCAGAGGCCAAGGCCACAACCGTAGACGCCTTCCATACTCACTTGGGCTTGAAGCGCATGTCTCTTTGCAAAGCCTCCCGTCGCCGCCAACAAAGCTTCGGGACCGCAGGCGTAAATAACGGGCTGACCAAGCAGCCAGGAGGGGCGCTCGGTTTCGATCGCTTGTAGGATGTTCCCATGAAAACCCACGGAGCCATTGTCTGAGGCAAGGAGAACATCGGTCTCTTGAAGTCGGTCCATCCCAAATAGAAGTTCCTCGTCACGAACCCCAAATGCAAACTGGATGGAGGCATGACCCGACTCTTTGAGCAGGCGGTACAAATAAAGCAACGGTGCGGCGCCGCGACCGCCGGCCACCAGTAGCGCCGGTTGCGCTTTATCAACGGAGTAGCCAACCCCAAGCGGGCCCAAGCAGTCGACGTCGTCACCGGGACGCCAGCGGGACATGGCTTCGGTTCCCGATCCCACAACCGCGTAATACAGTTCAATCAGAACCGCCTGAGGTTCCCGCCGAAACTCCACCACCCCGAAAGGTCGGCGAAACTTGAATCCATGTTCGTTCGTTTTTAAGTTGAGGTATTGGCCGGGAAGGGTCTCCGGGTAGTCTGCCGGCAACTCGAGCTGCAACCAATAAAAGCCCGGGCCGGTTTCTTCATGGGCGCGAACCCGTGCACGATCTAATCGGGGCTCTTGATCCATCCCCTATTTTTCCTCCGCTTTGCTCGTATCGGGAGCCGCAGATGTTCCCTCGGGAGTTGGAGCTTTGAGGGAGTCGCTCCCGCTTGGCGTGTTCAGTGTCGAGTCGGGCAGCACGAATCGCATCGTATCTAGAAGAGCAGGAGGCACCATCATAGAATCCAGGTTTGGCTCACCATTGACTGACCGCATTAGGCTGTCCAAAACCGCTTGAGCTTCGGCTGGCGATAACCCTTCAATCGCATCTAGGCCTTGTTTCTCGTCTTGCTCCACCACAACCTCTTGATAGAGAGAAGGCACAATCGGTGAATCGGGGTCGAGCTCGGGTATTGCGAACGGATCGACGGTTCGATTGGCAGGATCGACTGGGGTTTGATTCTGGGATTCTTGCTGTATGGGGAGACCGCCCGGTGTTTCTATGTCGCGGGTGGGATTCTCTCGGGGAGGCGCACCAATGGGATTGCGACTCGCAAGCAGCGTACTGTCTCGGGCCGACACCGATGCCAGATTCTCCGGAGTGAGAAGGTCATCGAGAAGCGGACCATAAAACTCATCGTCCCGGGGTTCTCGTTCGGGGCCCTTCAAGAACCGTTGGGCGTTTCGCCCGTAGTGCGTGTCCCCAAACCGATTCATGACCTCGAGGTACTTGGCCCGTCCGCGAGCGCTATCGGCTTGGACATGAAATCGTGTCCAGGCCTCGGCAAGAGCCGCTTTCGCTTCCTGATCTGTGCCCTGAAATTCTTGTTGGATAGCCGTGTACTCTTGAATCGCCTTTTCGGGTTTTTCCTGCTGGAAGAGGTAAAGCTCTGCGCGGAGGAATCGTGCGTCGGCCTCTTTCTGATCTGCGGTGGAGGTTGAGTCAGAAAGGGATGCCGTGACTTGCTTTACCGTGCTTAGGTTTTGCGCGCGCTGACGGGCCTCTTCTCCAAAAGAAGATCGCCCGTGGCTTGAAACCAAGTTGTAGGCCTTTTCTGCCGACTCTAAGTCATCGAGATAGACCTCGTAGGTATAGCCAATCCTAAACTGTGCCTCCGCCGCATGCTCCGTGCGGGGGTACTCCGCGATGACTTGTTCGTAAGTGAGAATGGCCTCAAGGGGGTTCTCCCCGATCGCGCGGGCGCGCCCTTCTCGAATCATGACACGGGCAAGATCCAAGTATTTTGGATCGGTGGGTAAAGGGCTGGAGGCGCGACGGGTTACCTGCTGATTATTTTGATTCCGGTTGTTGTTCTGATTGTTCAAGTTATTCGGATTGTTGGGGTTGTTGGGGTTGTTAAAATTGGGATCCCCCCCCGGCACTTGCAACTCGTTCCGACGTTGTTCCTCTTCAAGCTCCTCCTGGCTTAGCTCGTCCTCGTTTTGCCCACTACCCGGAATAGGGTTCCCGTTTTCATCGACTTGCCGCTCATTGAATCGAGCTGCGAAAAGGGAATCTTGGAGCGAGGCGGCTCGAAGGGCTCGCTCGGCCTCAAGGCGTTCCTCGCGCTCTTCGGCTGTAAGCCGACCGTCGAGCAAATTGGGATCGATCTCCAAGGCAAGATCCAAGTAGAGTTCCAGTGCCTCTTTCGGGTTGCCCGCCCGCTCAAAGGCTTCGCCCAAATTGAGCTGGGCTTGAAAGCGCTCTTCTGACTTACGCGATTTTTCCATCACGTAAGTAAACACCTCTTGGGCTTCTTCGTAGCGCTTCTCTTCCAATAGAATATCGCCCAGATTCAAACGCGCTTCAGAAGCCCGGGGGTGCTTCGGGTACTCGGTAACGAAGTTGTTGTACGCCTCTGAAGCCTCACTCAAAGACCCTTCGCGGCGGAGAACATCGGCCAAGTAAAAGTGCACCTCTTCGCGATTCTCATAGTCGGGATAGTCTTCCAGCAATCTGTTCCAAGCGCCTCGAGCATCCGCGTAGTCTTCGGCGCCCAGAGACACCAACCCCTCCCAGAAGTACACGTCGGCCAAGAGATCACTGCTGGGAAACTTCACCTTGAAACGGTTCAGCTCCCGTTTCGCGGCCATGTAGTCGCTTTTTCCGTAGTAGGCCTGGGCCATCAGAAACTGGGCGTCGTCTGCGTACCGGCTGTCGGGATGGTTGGCGAGAACTTTTTTGCACTTCTCGATGGACTTGCTATAGGGCTCGTGATGGCGCGTGTTGGTGGCTTGACCCGGGCGAGGGTTTTCTTTGGCCTCTTGCTCGATCTTTTGGGCTTCCCCGTAGAACTTCCTGGCGTGGTAGAAGGTGTTGAAATAGGCACCGCAACCGGTCACGAACAACATGACCCCAAGCAGGCTCAAACGAAGGAGCAACCTCATGACTCTAAACGGACTCCTTCTGTTACGGGGTTCGACCCGTGGGGAGCTAACATATCTTGAAGAGCGCGAACCCGAATCTCACCCTCGCGGGCAAACTCGATCCCGGAAACAACCGCAATGATACCAGCCAGAGTTGTCGCTGAGGGGACTCCCTGCTGTAGAGCCGCCGCCCGAATCTCTTTCCCATCGGATTGGGAACGGCTGTCTTTCGGAATGTTCAAAACCAGTTGAATCGATCCTTTCTTGATGAGGTCGACCGCCGTGGTCCCGCCTTCACCAAGCTTGGAAACCGGCACCGCTTCGATGCCGTTCCTCATGAGAAAGTTGGCCGTTCCTGAAGTCGCCACCAGTTCAAAACCAAGAGCGTCGAGACGTTTGGCGAGGAAAACAATCGCTCGCTTATCTCCATCGCGAATACTCAGAAAAACCCTGCCCGAACGCGGCAAGTGAGAACCCGCTCCGGCTTCGGCCTTAGCATAGGCCTCGCCGAACTGCTCTCCCATGGCCATTACTTCTCCGGTCGACTTCATCTCCGGGCCAAGCATTGTATCTTCTCCCGGAAAACGATCGAAAGGGAGGACCGGCTTTTTCACGCAAATAAGGCGTTTGGACGCAGCATCACCCGGCCAGGTTGTCGATCCGAGTTCTTCCCCGAGCATGGCCCCGACGGCCATGGAGACAAGAGGCATGCCGGTTGCCTTGCTTACAAAGGGTACCGTTCTGGAAGCCCTGGGATTCGCCTCTAAAATGTAGATGGTGTCTCCCTTGACCGCGAACTGAATATTCAACAAACCTATTACATTCAGAGATCTTGCTAAAGCCCTAGTAATCATACGGATACGGTCTTCGGTTTCGGGGCCGATCGAGTAGGCGGGCGTCATGCAACAAGAGTCTCCAGAGTGCACTCCCGCCTCCTCCAGATGCTCGAGGACCGCCCCCACCAAGACCTCCTTCCCATCGGACACGGCGTCGACGTCCAATTCCACCGCGTCCTCCAAAAACGCATCGATCAAGACCGGAGAGTCCTTCGAAACGGGTACCCCTTCGGCTAGCCAAAGTTCCAGCTCGGCCCGGTCCCGGACAATGGTCATCCCGCGTCCCCCCAACACATGGGAGGGCCGAAGCAAGACGGGATAGCCGAGGCTCTGGGCCAGAGACAACACCTCGCTGGATTGAATGGCAATCAACGCTCTCGGCTGGGATAGGTCGAGTTGCACGACGAGGTTTCTAAACTTCTCTCGGTTCTCGGCATCTTCAATATCCTCGGGGCTGGTTCCCAGAATAGGGACTCCCGCCTCGCGCACCGTCTGGGCAAGCTTGAGGGGAGTTTGCCCTCCAAACTGAACCACGGCTCCCCCAGGCTGTTCTTTTTCCAAAACGTTGGTGACGTGTTCTCGGGTCAAAGGCTCGAAGTACAGACGATCGGAAATGTCGTAGTCCGTAGAAACCGTTTCCGGATTCGAGTTGAGCATGATGACCGGGCGCCCGCGACGGCGAAACTCTTGGGCCGCCACCACACAACAGTAGTCAAACTCGATGCCCTGGCCGATACGATTCGGCCCACTTCCCAAAACCGCCACCGCCTGCTCTCCCAAAGGGGTGCCCTCATCTTCGAGCGCGTAGGTGGAATAGAAGTAAGGCGTCTCCGCGGGAAACTCCGCGGCACAGGTGTCCACTGCCTTGAATACGGGAACAATCCCCAGGCGTTTTCGAATACTGCGCACCTGATCCTCAGACTGATCGGTGAGAGAACCGAGATGCTCATCTCCCAGCCCAGACTCTTTGGCTTCCCGCAACAACTCCATAGCCGCGTTTCGATCTAGATTTCCGAGGTGGCGGTTCAGGTTGTTTGCAATGTTCGTTTCCAGGGCAACCAAACTCTCTAGCGCGCGCAAGAACCAAGGATCAATCCCCGTGACCTCATACAGCGTCATTGCGGTGCAGCCGGTGCGTAGAGCTTGCAAGAGTTGGAAGGGGCGCAAACTGGATGGGGATGCCACCGTGTCCAACATGCTGGCGCGATCCCCGGCGGTAAAG